>DAOVZS010000292.1 GCA_030635005.1 Thiomargarita sp.
AATACTCGTGCTGCTAAACGTGTTTCATCATCAGCTGGCAAAACAGGTACAGACGCTTGACGTATAACAGGACCTGCATCTAACGCTTCAGTTACAAAATGCACCGTTGCTCCATGTTCAGTGACGCCTGCTTTTAAAGCACGTTGATGTGTATGTAACCCTTTAAAATTTGGGAGTAGGGACGGATGAATATTAATCAAACGTCCTTGATAAAATGTGACAAACTCAGGGCTGAGAATACGCATAAATCCTGCTAATACGATTAATTCTGCTTGAAACTGTTCAATACAGGTTTGCAACTGGGTATCAAATGCGTGCCGTGTGTTAAATTGATGATGATCAATAATTCTGGTAGGAATCCCATTTTTTTTTGCATAGATTAAACCTGCAGCTTCAGGACGATTACTGATGACAGCGCGTATTTCTACCAGTGGATCATGCGCATCAATAATCGCTTTTAAATTGCTCCCCCGTCCTGAAATGAGCACCACTATGGGTAATGTCGTCATGATTGTAATTGAATTTTAGGAGAGCCTTCTGCTTTAATCACCTCACCAATCACCCACGCTGTTTCTCCCAAACTCTTTAAGAGACGTAAAGATTCTGCCACATTTTCTTGTGCCACACAAACAACCATACCAATACCACAATTAAAGGTACGATAGCGTTCTTTTTCAGAAAGATTACCGTGTTCTTGTAGCCAGTCAAAAATGGGGGCTTGTTGCCAACTGTGTTTATGAATCTGAGCACTACAATTATCAGGTAATACACGGGGAACATTGTCTAATAAGCCCCCACCTGTAATATGTGCCAACGCATGTACAGGTATTTTTTGGATCAACTGCAAAATTGTTTTCACATAAATGCGTGTGGGCGTTAATAAGACCTTTTCTAAATCTCCTTCAAAAGAAGGGTTTCTTTCCAGAATTTTACGAATCAAGGAATAGCCATTAGAATGCGGTCCACTGGACGCCAAACCAATTAAGGCATCTCCAGCCTTGACCTTGCTACCATCAATAATCGCATCTTTTTCAACGATCCCCACACAAAAACCTGCTAAATCGTAATCACCTTTTGTATATAACCCCGGCATTTCTGCAGTTTCCCCGCCGACTAAGGCAGCACCTGCCATTTCACACCCTTGTCCAATGCCTTGGATGACTTGTGTCGCCACATCAACATCCAAATGTCCCGTTGCGTAATAATCCAGAAAAAATAGGGGTTCAGCTCCCGATGTGACAATATCATTAACACACATCGCCACTAAATCAATACCAATCGTATTATATTGACCATAATCTTGTGCCAATTTTAATTTAGTCCCTACCCCATCAGTACCAGAAACCAATACAGGTTTTTTATAACGCTCCAAAGGCAATTCAAACAAAGCACCAAAACCACCCAAACCGCCTAATAATTCAGGGCGACGCGTTCGGGCAGCAATGGGTTTCACACGTTCGACTAATAAATTACCGCGATCGATATCAACACCCGCATCGCGGTAGCTAAGGGAATTGGAATGAGTATTTTTCATTTTTTACGGTAATCTTGATATATCATCTCATATTCATCAATTTTTAAGACTTCTATTTTGGGAAAATCAATTTCTTTCAATACATGAAAATGTTTATTACAATTTAAGCCTTAAAGGGCTCTCCTGAATTTCAGGAGAGTGAATTGTAGATTTTTCAGCACAACCGCACAACCTTATCAGCTTCCTGAATAGCTTTTTTAGCAAAAAATTGAGCAAGAAATATTTTGAAGTCATTTAACTCTTCATTTGATAAATGAGTTGAA
>DAOVZS010000113.1 GCA_030635005.1 Thiomargarita sp.
ATTATATGCATATCAAAAAACTAATATTGACGCTTGCAGCAACACTCTGCAGCGTATTTTTATTACACTCTGCATCTGTCATTGCGGCAGAATGTACGAGTTGCCATAATGCGACTGACACCACTCCTGGACTTCATGCTGAATGGACTAACAGTAAACATGGACAAGAGAAGGTCGTTGGTGGGGGAGAATTAAATGCGACTTGTCTTGATTGTCATCAAGCAGAAGTAGCTGATATTGATGCTATGGATCATCATGGTAATACGATTTCCTTAATCGTCTCTCCAAAAGACTGTTCTCAATGTCATCTACAACAGTTTACTGAATTTGAACGTTCTCATCATGCTGATGCAGCAAAATTTGCACCTGGAGAATCAAATAATTATTTGGCACTGCAAGTAGCAGGACATGCAGCAGGTGTTGTAGGATGTGATTCATGTCATGGGGGTAGATTTGAATTTGATGAGAATGGTAATGTCACAAGTGGTTGGCCAAATAATGGTATTGGGCGTATTAATCCAGATGATTCTTTAGGTTCTTGTAGTGCTTGTCATGGGGGACATGGTTTTTCTAAAGCACAAGCACGTGCGCCAGAATCTTGTGGTAAATGTCATTTAGGACCCGATCATCCTCAAATGGAAATCTATACTGAATCTAGACATGGTATTATGTACAGTGCTAATGAAGCAGCCATGAATCTTGATTCAGATACATGGATTGTGGGTCAAGATTATAGTGCAGCCCCTACCTGTGCAACATGTCATGTCGGTGCGACTAAAAACATGCCAGCTACGCATGATATCGGTGAACGTTTATCTTGGAATTTACGGGCGCCTGTTTCTGTTAAAAAGAACTTAGTCCGCATGGGTGATGATAATCAAGTGGATGTACATACCTCTGATCTGTCCACTTTACCTGTTGTAGGTGATGTATACGAATACGCGACGGGTTCTAGTGCTACCGTCACTGAAGTGTTGACTTGGGAAGATCGACGTGCAAGAATGCAGAATGTCTGTGAAGCGTGTCATGCAGCTAGCCTTGTTGATGGGCATTATCAGATGTTAGATGATTTAGTGGTGTTGTATAACGAAAAATTTGCAAAACCTGTTGCAGGTATTATGGCAGACTTGAAAGCAGCTGGTTTAACAACAGCAACACCTTTTGATGAATATATTGAATGGTTATGGTGGGAAATTTGGCATCATGAAGGACGACGTGCTCGTAGTGGAGCTGCTATGGCAGGACCCGATTATGCGTGGTGGCATGGTATTTATGATGTTGCAAAACGTGTTTACATGGAATTCATTCCTGAATTAGATAAAGTGGCAGGTAAACTAAAAGCACAAGAATTACTTGCAGAACACTTTGTTGCAGGGGTGACCATTGATGATAATCATGATTGGTTCTTTGATGCTGCACGTTTAACACGTGAAAATGTTATTGTGTATAACTTAAACACAAGTGATACTCAAGCAATGGACAATCTCATCAGACTTCAATATACAATCGTAGTCGATCCTACTAATAATAGCGTCGATTTTGATGGCGTATTGACCTTGATGGATGAAAACCTAGCACCAGATCTTATTGGAACCACTGTTAAAATGGTAGCTGTGGTTGTGTCAGGTGGAAATCTCTATTTGATGTCAAATAAGGATGGGACAATATCTAGTTGGAATGGTGATTTTAATATGTTAAAAACCACTGTGTTAGAAAACATCTCTTTAGCATCGACACAACAAATCGAGATAGTTAATGGTACAATTAATGTGGATGGGACTGCCATTAGTGGTGGTTTGAATATCTACATAGGGTTTGTTTTAAATGATACACTGGTGTATTTCCCTACAAGCATTGACATAACGCTGAACTAAGTCGTTTTTCTTTGTAGATTTATTTCCTAAAAACCAAGTTTCTTTGAGAAACTTGGTTTTTTTTTGTCTCAAAAATATGTACTGAGTATCCTAATGCGTCTCAATAAACTTAAACTCGCTGGTTTTAAATCTTTTGTAGAACCCACTACCCTATCATTTCCAAGTGATAAAGTTGGGATCGTGGGTCCCAATGGGTGTGGAAAATCGAATATCATTGATGCTGTTCGTTGGGTAATGGGAGAAAGTTCTGCGAAACAATTGCGTGGTGCTGCCATGAGTGACGTCATTTTTAATGGCTCGCGTACACGTAAACCCATTGATCAAGCCTCAATCGAATTAGTATTTGGATCAGTTAATGTCCCCCAATACCCTCCAAATTCTGAAATTGCAGTCAAAAGACAATTATCCCGAAATGGACAATCTGTGTATTTTCTGAATGGTGTGCGCTGTCGTCGTAAAGATATTACTGATTTATTTTTAGGCACTGGATTAGGTCCGCGTAGTTATGCCATTATCGAACAAGGTATGATTTCACGTTTAATTGAAGCAAAACCTGATGATTTGCGTATTTTTTTAGAAGAAGCTGCAGGAATTTCTAAATATAAAGAACGGCGCAAGGAAACAGAACATAAGATGCATCAAACCCGTGACAATCTTGCACGATTGGATGAAGTACGTCATGAATTAGAGAAACAATTAAAAAAACTTAAAAAGCAAGCCAAACAAGCTGAACAATATCAAGAACTTACAAAATTAGGGCATCTACAGCAAGCACAATTACAAGCCATACATTGGTATACGCTTGATACTGCGGTGCAAAAACAACAACAGTATATTGATGAGCAAGCTGCTCATTTAGACACTGATTTACAATCCTTACATAATTTTGATACAACCCATAAAAAACAACGTGAAACGCAAAGCGTGGCTCAAAATACCTTACATGACATACAAGCCAGTTTCTATGATATTGAAGGAGAAATCAGTCGATTAGAGCAAGAAAAGCAGCATGTTACTGAGCGACGCAGTCAATTAGAAGCGGATTTGAAACAACTGGATATAACAATAGATGAGAGTCAAACCACTTTAAAATCTGATGAACAACAGCTTGTATACTTAAAAACAGATTTACAAGAGAGTGAAACAGATTTACACGCTATCGTAGAGATTGAAACGGAAACATTACACTCTTTTCGTGAGACTGAAGCACAAGTGCAAGAATGGCAATATACTTATGATGCGTTCAATCAACGTGCTGCCGAGCCGACACAACGGGCTCAAGTGAAACGTGCCCATATAGAAAATATTGAACACCGCCTAGAACAAAATAAACAGCGTCTGTGTCGTCTTGAAGATGAGAAAAAAGACATTGATATTAAGACATTGATGCAAATCATGCATGATTTAGATAATAATCGCCAAAATACGCACATTCTTTTAGAAGCAGAAAAAATTACTTTAAACACACATCAAGAAAGGGTTCTTACATTACGGTCGCTTACCCAAGAATACGCAACACAATTACATCAACATCAATTAGAAGAACACACATTGAATGGACGTTTATCCGCTTTGGAAACCCTACAAGAAGTTGCTTTGGGCACACATGAGAAGGATAAAAATGCGTGGTTACAAACACAAGGGATATCAGATAATCCACGTTTAGCACAAGCTTTACAGGTGGATTCAGGCTGGGAACATGCTGTTGAATGTGTGTTAGGCGAAAAATTGCAAGCCTTATGTGTAGAGGATATGGCAGAATTACAAACTGCGTTGGTACATCCGCCGAAAGGTAATTTAGCGGTGTTTGAACCTAACACATCGTCTACAGTGTCTACACATACACATGCAACTTTACTTGATAAAATACAGGCTCCGTGGCCTTTAACAACCCTATTTGTAGGCATTTCGATCGCACGTACATTGACAGAAGCGTATCACATGCGTCAACAGCTTTCTGCCGAAGAATCGGTGATCACGCCAGAAGGTGTCTGGTTAGGTTCCAATTGGCTACTCAGTCAACAAGACAGTTCTGAACAAAGTGGAGTGCTGGCTCGTGTACAAGAAATATCGGATCTGATCACGCAATTAAGTCATTTAAAAGAAACCATACAAAACGTCTCTCAAACATTAGAACAACAACAATCTACTTTAACGAAACAAGAAGCACTGAGAGAACAAGCACAACTGAAAGTTAATGATATCTTGCAAGAATTATCCCAATTAGAGTCACAATATGCAGGTAAACAAGCCCGTCTTGAATTAATACAAATACAGAAAGAACGGATTGTCACAGAATCTGGCGAAATAACGGCACAAATAAGTCAAGATAAGCAAGAATTACAAACAAGCAGCGATCAATTACATGCGGCTTTAGAAGAAATGGGACAATTAGCAGATGAACGAGAAGCGTTGACAAAACAACATAATTTGTATAAAGAATTAGTGCACCAAGCGAATGAAGCATGGCAAACTGCTAAAGATGATCGACATAAAATTGATATTCGTCTCGAATCTTTACGTACGCATCAAACACGTGTATTGCAAAGTATTACGCGTTTACAAAAACAATTCAAACAATTGATAATGCAAAGTACTGAGTTAAAAAGGAATTTAGAGGATAATCCCATCTCTGCCTTACAAAATGAATTAGAAGAGAAGCAAGGGAAATATCATATCATTAAAGAGTCTCTGATTCAAGCGACACAAACAGTCGAACATTTAGAGCATGCTTTAAACGATTATGATGGAGAACGTGCCCGTCTTGAAATCCGTTGTAATGAATTACGTGCTGATCTCGAAAAAGCGCGTTTAGAATGTCAAGCAAATGAGGTACGTCGTCAAACTTTTGAGGATGCTTTAGCAAAAACAGAATTTAGCCCTATTGCTTTATTGGGTGATTTGCCTGAAGATGCGAATGACGAGCAGTGGGAAGCTCACATCGAAAGTACTGATAAAAAATTAAAACGCTTGGGTTCAGTCAATCTTGCTGCTTTAGAAGAATATGAGGAACAAGCAGAACGTCAACATTATTTCGATAATCAGGCAGATGATTTAAATAAGGCTTTGAATTCATTAGATAATGCGATCAAAACCATTGATCGTGAAACACGTGCTCGTTTTCAGCAGACGATTGATAAAGTCAATACATTTTTACAAGATATGTTTCCACGATTATTTGGTGGCGGGGAAGCAAGCTTACAATTGACTGGAAGTGATGTTCTGAAATCGGGAGTGACCATTATGGCACGTCCTCCCGGTAAACGTAATACGCACATACATTTACTGTCGGGGGGTGAAAAGGCATTAACAGCCATAGCCCTTGTTTTTGCCATTTTTGAACTCAATCCTGCCCCATTTTGTATGCTTGATGAAGTAGATGCCCCATTAGATGATAGTAATGTGGGACGTTTTTGCACTTTGGTTAAGGCGATGTCAAAACGGGTACAATTTATTTTTATCAGTCACAACAAAATTACGATGGAAATAGCTGAACAATTGATTGGGGTGACGATGCAAGAGGCAGGGGTGTCCCGTTTAGTTGCAGTTGATGTTGATATGGCTGTAGAAATGATAAAGGCATAAATGAATGACATTTTTAACGACTCTATTTATTATATTAGTGTTAAGCCTCATTATTATTGCCTTTGTCATGTTTTATCGCAGGAAAAAAAGACAAATTAAACAATCAAGAACTGCTTTAGCACAACATTTTAAACATACTGTCTATATAGATCATTTTGATGATCAACCCATTTTTAATAACATGCTGGATCCTCTCTTGGACATGCCTTTAATGGATGATTTAGAATCTATTGATAATGATGTGTCTTGTGTAGAAAAAGTATCGGATATACCCGCAACGCCTAAAAGTGAATTGATAATTGTATTATATATTGTAGATGATCTTGGTTTTGCAGGGGCAAAAATATTAACGTTATTAGAGGCGTTAGGCTTTAAATATGGACATTTGAATATTTTTCATCACTATGGATTTGGGATGATTCAGAATAATCAAGAGGCGGTGTGTAGTCTTGCTAATATGCTTGAACCTGGTACTTTTGTGCCACAAGAAATGTCTAATATTTTAATACCGGGTTTAGTTTTATTTATGCGTTTACCCGGACCTTTTGGAGGACGGGTGGGTTTTGAATTGATGTTAAAAAATGCACGTCACATTAGCAAAACCTTGAATGTGTCTATACAAGATGAAACACATACGCCTCTAATCCCAGATAAAATCAAAGAGATACGGACGAGAATTGCTCATTTTGAACAACGGGATTTGTTATAAAAAATATAAAAAAAACAAGGCGAGACAAGATCTCGCCTCATATTGTCCTTAATTACTTCGCATTCATTAACGCTACTGTCGTATCCAACATACGATTAGAGAATCCAAACTCATTATCGTACCATGACAATACTTTTACCAAAGTGCCCCCAGTTACCTTAGTTAAGGTAGAATCATACGTGGAAGAAACGGTGGTATGGTTGAAATCAACGGAGACTAAGGGTGCTTCATTGTAAGCCAAGATCCCTTTCAAATAGCCTTCAGAAGCATCTTTCAAAATACTGTCAATTTCTGCTTTGCTGGTGTCACGTGCAGCCACAAAACTTAAATCAACGACTGACACGTTAATAGTAGGGACACGTATCGCAAACCCATCTAATTTGCCATTTAATTCAGGTAACACCAAACCCACTGCCATCGCAGCGCCTGTTTTAGTGGGAATCATAGATTGTGTGGCAGAACGAGCGCGTCGTAAATCTTTCTGATACACATCAGTC
>DAOVZS010000218.1 GCA_030635005.1 Thiomargarita sp.
CACCTGAAGAATTCGATGTCATTTCTGCTATTGTGGCCAATCCTCAAGAGACACTCTTAATCACGTCAGGATTTAAAGTGTATGCCAATGACGTGTATGATAAAATTTCCAGCACATACGCTATCATTCGTCCAGGACAAGCCTTGCGGAATCCAGTAGATGGGGAGATATTAGCTTATGAAGCTGTATATCTTGGAGAAGCGATACTCCAAATTCCTGGCAATCCAGCCACTTTAAAAATAACAAAAGCCAGCCGTGCCATTAAAGTAGGTGATTATTTAAGATTACAAGACAAAAAGTTTGTTTATCAAGCAGATTTTATACGCCATTCACCTGAGAATTTAGAAGACGCTTATATCATTGCAGTTGTTGATGAAGTGTTATTGATTAGTCAAAATCAAATTGTTATTATTAATAAAGGTTCCGTAGACGAGATAGAAAGAGGTCATATATTAGCTGTCAATAAGACGAAACTTTTTAAGAATGTAGAATTTGATGACGAATTACCCAAAGAACAAGCAGGAATATTACTTGTGTTTCGTGTGTTTGATCATCTCAGTTATGCTTTAGTGTTATCAGCAACACGCACCATTAATTTATTAGATGAAGTGGCTGTTCCTTGATAGAATCAGAATATTGGCTTGCTTTAACGCATGCACCTTGTTATATGGGCGCGCTTCTCACTTATTTTGGTAGCCCGCGTGCTATATTTGAGGCAGATGCTTTAGAGTGGGCGACTCTTAATATAAAAAATGAGTTATTACAATATCTGCATACGCCCAACTGGGCAGCTGTTGAAAATGATATACGGTGGTTAGCACAGACTGGAAATCATTTAATCACACTCTATCACTCAGATTATCCGCCGATTTTACGCGAAATTTATGATCCACCGCTTGTATTATTTGTGCGGGGTAATCCTGTATTACTTAAGCATCCACAATTGGCCATAGTCGGTACGCGTAGTGCCAGTCAAGAAGGAAAATGGACCGCTTGGACATTTGCACACGATTTAGCCTCTCAAGGATTTACAATTACCAGTGGTTTAGTATTGGGTATTGAGGGAGAGAGTCATCACGGTGCTTTAGCAGCTAAGGGCAAGACAATTGCTGTCGCTGCTTGGGGATTAGATCAGATGTATGCCGTTCAATATCGTAATTTAACGCAACAGATTGTTGATACTGGGGCAATTATTTCAGAATACCCCCCTGGTACAATACGCTCTCGCCTACATTTTCTCGGGCGCAGTCGTATTATCAGTGGATTAAGTTTAGGCACTTTATTGATTGAAGCACCCGAAAATAGTGCAGCTTTGGATACTATCAATTTTGCTCTTGAACAAGGACGTGAAGTCTTTGTCATTCCAGGTTCTATCCATAACCCATTAGTTAAGGGATGTCATCAATTGATTAAACAAGGGGCTAAATTGGTGGAAACTATTCATGATATCCTTGAAGAATTGAAAAATTATCAGAACATTGAAGCCCAACAACATTGACGAAGAGTATTGGCTCGCCCTGATACATGCCCCCGGTGTGGGACCTGTCAAATTTGCACGTTTATTGAAACATTTTAATACACCCCGTCGTGTATTTGAAGCAGAACCTGACGAATGGCGTTTTTTGAAACTCAATAATATATTAATCAAATACTTACAAACACCGAATTGGCGTATTGTTGACAAAGACATGCAATGGTTAACACAATCGGGTGCTCATTTATTAACCCTACATCATCCAGATTATCCTCCTTTATTACGCGACATTCATGGGGCTCCGCCCTTATTGTTCATACGGGGTGATTGTGCTTTATTGTCCAGTAAACAATTAGCTATCGTGGGAACACGGAAGCCGACTCCAGAAGGCGAAAAAACAGCACGTGAATTTGCTGAATATTTATCTCATCAGGGTTTGACCATTACCAGTGGGATGGCTTTAGGCATTGATGGGGCTAGCCATTGGGGTGCCTTAACGGGATCAGGTAAAACACTTGCCGTTGCAGGAACAGGCTTAGATCGTGTTTATCCCGCAGTTCACCGTGATTTGGCAAATAAAATTATAGAAACAGGGGCACTTATTTCTGAATTACCGCCGGGAACAACGGTGAGACGTGAGAATTTTCCGCAACGTAGTCGTATTGTCAGTGCATTGAGTTTAGGCACTTTAGTGATTCAAGCCCCAGAGCGTAGCGGTGCATTGTATGCTGCTGCTCATGCAAAAAAACAAAACCGTAAACTATTTGCTGTCCCTGGTTCTATCAATGAAAAATTAGTAAAAGGCTGTCATCAATTAATTAAAGAAGGGGCAATATTAGTAGAAACACCTGCTGATATTTTAAAAGAATTATGCATGTATCGTACTGCTCCAGCCACTAAGATAATACCTCAGACTATTCCTGCTGCCATTCCAAAACGAGAACAAGCCCCACGTCCACAAATAGTCGTAGATGTGGATGATGATGAGAGACGTTTATTAGATTATTTAAAGACAGGACCCACTTCAATTGATAATTTGGTAGAACAAAGTGGTTTGACAGCTGCTGAAATTTCGTCCAAACTTTTAATGTTGGAATTACGTGGATTAGTGGCCGTTCAAAGTGGAGGGCTTTATGCACAAATTGAGAATACAACCTATTAAACAGAGAGACTGAGTTACTGTGAATAAATTAGTCATTGTTGAATCTCCTGCCAAAGCCAAGACTATCAAGAAGTACTTAGGCGCAGATTTTGAAGTTTTAGCATCTTTTGGACATGTACGTCAATTACCCCGTAAAAATGGGGCGGTTGATGTTGAAAATGATTTTGCAATGAATTATCAAGTCATTGAAAAAAATGCTAAGCATGTCACTGCCATCACTAAAGCGATGCAGAATGCTGATACCTTATATTTAGCGACAGATCCAGATCGTGAGGGAGAGGCGATTTCTTGGCATTTATTGGAAATCCTGAAAGAACAGTTACAAGATAAACCTGTTTATCGTATCGCTTTTCATGAGATTACGAAAACTGCTATTCAAGCAGCAGTGGCGAATCCTGGCACTTTATCTATGAATTTGGTAAATGCTCAACGTGCACGCTTAGCCTTGGATTATTTAGTGGGATTTAATTTGTCTCCCCTATTATGGAAAAAAATCCGTTATGGTTTATCGGCTGGTAGGGTGCAAAGTCCTGCATTACGTTTAATTGTTGAACGTGAAGAAGAGATTGAGAAATTTAAAACACGTGAATATTGGAGTATTGAAGCTGCATGTGATACAGACACGCATCAATTTATTGCACAATTGAATCGATTTTCGGATAAAAAACTGACCCAATTTAGTCTTAAAAATGAAGGGCAGGCGACTGAGACTCAAAAAGTACTGATTACAAATGCACAGGGTAAATTACAAGTTACTAATATTGATAAAAAACAACGTCG
>DAOVZS010000031.1 GCA_030635005.1 Thiomargarita sp.
ACATTTGCACCACTTTCTTGTAACCGTTTTGCAATATCAATAAATGGCAGACAATTTTCTTGTTTGGGCGGTGCATCCATGACAATATGTGAGACACCGTTTAACATTACTCGAAAATAACGACGAAAACTGGCATCATTAGTAATGGCTATTAATTGAACATCGTGTATGTTGAATTGGCTGTGTAACCATTCTTGTAAGATATTAAAACGTGTCGACATATGCTCCCTTCCTAACTTGTTTTATTGAGAAGAATTGATATCAGTTTACCACATTTATAATGTGGTTTATAGAGAAGGAAAGTTTTAATCGTTAATTTTAGGTTATACTTAATTGAAATACTATGGGAGATATCATCATGAGACACAAAAGACTTGTAAGCTTATTTTTATTATGCTGTTTTATAAATCCAGTCTATGCTGAAGATAGGGCCTTATTGGTGGGTATTGATAATTATTGGTATACAAATTCATTAAAGGGCAGTAAACAAGATGTCAGCGATATGAAAAAATTCATCCAAAATGTATGGGGTTATAAACCTTGTCAAATCCGCACATTAACAGATGATAAGGCGACCTATCAAACAATTTTGGATACATTTGATAATTGGCTCATTAAAGGAACGAATCCCTCAGATCGTGTATTGTTTTATTTTAGTGGGCATGGATATTATATTTGGGATGATAATGGGGATGAAAATGATGGATATGATGAAACCTTGTGTCCTGTTGATACAAAACTCAATGGAGAGACGATGATTCGTGATGATCAAATTGAATCACGTTTGAAAAAGTTACAAGGACGTCAAGTTATGGTCATTATTGACGCCTGTCATTCTGGTAGCGTCACACGTTCTCTCCAACAAAAAAAATCAGATCCAACAATCAAACTGCCTATTTTTAATAAACCACGCGAAATGACACGAAGTATTAAAGCAGAAGGTTTTATTTCTAGCACACTCGATATAGTGGCTTATAGTGCTGTTGCTCCTAATCAAGTCGCTTTAGTAGATACCGAAACGCCTTATCGTGGCGTCTTTACCACCCGTTTTATTCGAGGTATCCAAGATAAAGAGGCAGATGCTAATAAAGATCAGAAAATTACTTATCTTGAGTTATTAGAATACCTTCAACGTGAATCACAAGCATACTGTGATAGACAACCACAGCAATGCACTTCTAAAAAATTGACCCCACAATTAGAAGCGAATCCAGAAATATTAGCACTAGACATACAGACCTTTCAACCCATTAAAACAAATAATGTCATTGCCCAAGTCCAGAGTGTGTTGCAACACAATAACCAAGCACAGGTCAATATTAAAATCTTGCCAAAAAGCAAGTTATTACTGGGAAATAGTATGAAAATACAAATACAAAGTAATCATAATGGTTATTTTTTCCTTTTTGATATTAACAGTGCAGGTAATTTAACACGTCTCTTTCCTAATCAGTATAGTATCTACGAAACTAAAGACGGATATATTAAGGCGTCACAAATTATCACCATACCAAACAAGCATTATGGGTTTGAATTTATTGCAAGAAAACCTGTCGGTAAAGGATTATTGGTCGCTTTATTGGTAGAAGATAAGTTATTAAAACTACAAGAATTAATCCCAGCAATGTTTAAAGAAATACACACAAAAGACGTTCCCACAGTTTTATTAAACTTACGTCAACAACTGAATAAAACGATACCCGAAATAAAAGGCACAGAAGTGGTTAATCGTCCTGTACAGTGGTCTATTGCAGTAATTGAATATGAAATTCAGGGGCGTGGACTTCGAGGGTACATTGATAATCCTGATGTTCCATTTCCTAACAAATAACATGCTTGATATGTTAAAATCCTGACTTCATTTTCTGGAGAATGTGATGCCACAGATCATTAAAGCTGTTTTTGGTGTATTAATAATATTATCAGGTATGACAGGATGTGCCACTACCAAAGACCCTGATCCTTTTGAAACTGTTAATCGCAGGATTTTTGCGTTTAATGAAGGTCTTGATCAATCTTTTGTAAAACCAATAGCACAAGGGTATGACAGTATTTTGCCGGGGCCTCTGACCCTAGGCATACACAATTTCTTTAGTAATCTCAATGATATTGGTGTAGTTGCTAATGATTTGTTACAGTTAAAATTCAAACAGGCAGCATTCGATACCGGTAGATTTTTAATTAACTCCAGTATTGGTTTACTTGGGCTTGTGGATGTGGCCAGTGAATTAAACTTGCCAAAACACGAAGAAGATTTAAGTCAAACATTAGCTTATTGGGGAGTTGGAAATGGACCTTATATGATTTTACCCTTTTTTGGTTCAAGTACTGTACGTGATACAGTGGGATGGGGAATGGATACTTTTTTAGATCCTCTTTATTACGCTGGTGCAGAATCTGAAACTGAAGCTTTAACAGCTTATGGTATTAAGAATCTTGATACACGTGCTCAGTTATTAAGTGCTGAAAAAATATTACAATCTGCTGCTTTAGATAAATACTCATATTTACGTGACGCATATTTATCAAGACGTGAATATTTAGTTTATGATGGTCAAGTTCCTGAAAAAGAAGTTGATGATGAGGATTTATTTGATGATGATGACTTATTCGAAGAAGATGATTTATTTGATGATGAACAATGAGAGATGATTATTAATGGAACACGCTGACTTGCAATCTTTGGAAACAAAGATTGATACGCTTATCAAAATCTGTAAACAACTGGCTGATGAAAACAAAAGCCTGATTGAAAGCAAAAATAATCTTGGCGTAGAACATGCCGCCTTGCTTGATAAAAATACGCAAGCACGTACACGTATCGAAGCGATGATTACACGTTTGAAATCTATGGAAATAACAATATGAATCGGGGTAAAACAGTAAATTTACATATTATTGATAAAGATTATGTTGTCGCTTGTCCAACGGAAGAACAGGATACTTTGATAGCTGCTGCACAACATCTCAACGATAAAATTAAAGAAGTTCGTGAAGGCGGTAGCAAAGTAGTGAGTCCTGAACGTATGGTCGTGATCAGTGCTCTCAATATTATTCATGAATATTTACATTATAAACAAAAAAAAGAACAGGAAATAGTGACATTCTCCAATGAGGTTGATCGCTTACAACAGAAAATTGAATTTACTTTATCAGAAATTCAATAAGCGTTTTGGCAGGGAAGCCTTTTTTAACCAAATGTAATTTTGGCCTGTAAATCTGTACGTGAATCAGCATTATTTAAAGCTTCTTCTAAGGTTATTCGGCCTGCATTATATAATGCATATAAAGCAGAATCAAATGTTTGCATGCCTTCTGCCCCACTCCCTGTCATCGCCGCTTTAATCTCATCAATTTTACCTTTCAGAATTAAATCGGAAATAAACGGGGTATTCAACATGACTTCCACTGCTGCCACAAGTTGTGTATCCACACCAGAAACAAGGCGTTGTGAAATAATACTGATCAGATTTAATGATAAATCCATATATAACTGTTTATGCTGTTCTTGTGGAAATAAATTAATCACACGTTGCAAAGCCTGATTCGCATTATTGGCATGTAAGGTAGAAATGGCTAAATGTCCCGTATTTGATAATTCTAATGCCGCTCCCATAGTCTCTCTATCACGAATCTCACCAATAAGAATCACATCTGGGGATTCACGCATAGATGCTCTTAAGGCTCGTAAATAAGTATGCGTATCGACGCCTAATTCTCTTTGATTGACTAATGATTTTTTATGAGGATGTACAAATTCAATAGGATCTTCAATGGTTAAAATATGTCCTGCCTGATTTGCATTACGATGATCAAGCATTGCACCAAGCGTTGTTGATTTACCCGAATTGGTTGCACCTACCATTAAAATTAACCCACGTTTTTTTAAAATGAGTTCTTTCAGAATAACGGGTAAGTTCATTTGATCCATCGAGGGTACATTCCCTTTAACATAACGCATGACTAAAGACACATGACCTTGCTGCCTAAATGCATTAGCACGAAAACGTGCTTTGGAGTCCGTCATGCTGATTGCAAAATCAAGATCTAATTCTTTTTCGAAATAAGTCCATTGCTCTTCCGTCATAATGTTACGTGCAATCGCCTCTATCATATTAGCAGTGAGCACACTTTTACCGACATTCGTAATTTTTTTGGAGATTTTAAAACGTACGGGTGATCCCACTGTAAAATAGATATCAGAAGCATTGTTTTCAATGACCAATTTTAGATAACGCGTAATATCTATTGCTTTATTGGGCACACGAGATTTCTCAGATGTCATAATTTATATCTTATCCATAAAATTGTTTAGGTAACTCAGATTCAAAACCTGAGCTACTACAAAACGTACTTAGTTATTGTCCATGAGAAATCATATACATCACGGCTGCCTTTACTTCCTCATCTGACAAAGTAGTGTTTCCGCCTTTTGGAGGCATAACGCCTATTTTCCCCTGAAAACCTTCTAAAGCATGGGACAATAAGGTGTCTGTACCTTGTGCAATACGAGGTGCCCAATTTTCTTTATCTCCTAGTTTAGGAGCTCCCATAAGACTTATATTATGACACACTGCACAAACGGTATTATACAGTTTCTCACCGATGTTATCGTCGCTGCTAGGGGGGACAGAGGCTGTTTCTTCTGTAGAAACAACTGTATCTGATAATTCTGGTGCTTCTTGTTCAGGTTTCGTATTAAGTTGAACAGTACTGATCATGTAGTGTATTGTTTTTTTAATGTCATTATCAGTGAGATCAGCATGTCCACCGCGTGGGGGCATGGCATTAAAACCCTTAATAGCATGTTGAATCAGTACAGTTTCTCCTTGAGCAATCCGAGATTCCCAACTGGTTTTATCACTGAGCATTGGAGCACCAATAACGCCCGTTTCATGACAGTTTTTGCACGTGCTCTCATAAATCTCTTGTGCTGTTTTTTGGGGAATAGAAAGGATATCTAGCATGTACTGTACGGTTTGTTTAATCTCTTCATCGCTGAGATCAGCTTGTCCTCCCCGTGGGGGCATGGCATTAAAACCATTAATAGCATTTTGGAACAGTACTGTATGACCTTTAGCAATCCGCGGATCCCAACTGGTTTTATCACTGAGCATTGGCGCACCAATAACGCCCGTTTCATGACAGTTTTTACATGTACTCTGATAAATATCTTTCGCTGATTTAACAGGAACAGCAGTCACAGTGATTGGTATTGATGTGCTGTCAAGATTCACTTGACCTGCTGGTTTTATCCATTCACTCACATTTGAAACAGTATTAGAAGGCTTTTCCAAGTTGACAGTTTGGATGAACACAAAGAATGCTACAACAGCAGACAATCCAAGCATGATACCACTGGCTATTTTTGTAAGAGAGTTATCTTGTTGGGTCACTCTGGTTTCCTCTTTGACTTTATAAGCAGAATTATTAATGATATATAAATAAAAAAAACGTATTGTATCATACAACATGCTTTAAAAAAGTGATCTCTAAGACTTGATATTTAATTTTTTATACCCATTTTATATGAGTAATGCGCCCGTAGCTCAGCCAGGATAGAGCGTTGGTCTCCGACACCAAAGGTCACAGGTTCGAACCCTGTCGGGCGCGTGGTTTTTATGCTTGTATGACATCTCTCCCATCTTTCAAAGCTTCAGTCCAATTATTAATCAGATTTGCACTTTTTCTAAGATATTTACCATAATTTTCACTCCATTCTTCTAAACCTTGCATCAAACCTTCATTAGCAGGATCACCCACCATCAATCTCACTTTACTAAGGACTTGCTGTAATAAAATCATATCTAAAGCATCCCATGGTGTATTCATATCTAAAATCTGTAAATTATCTAAACAACGTTTTAATGAGTCAGCAGCACGTAAAGAAAACATTGCATTTTTATATTTAAGCAACGCATCTAATTCTTCTATTGACATAATTTGTTGTTCATCTAACGAAAGTTTGGCACGATATAATGTTGTTCTAGGTTCTAAAGTGAGTTCTACGATAGACGCCCGATCTAAAACACGTGGTGATAATGATAATGTTGTATGATCATTATTAATTGTAGCAATAAAACGAAGAGCGGGTGAAATAAATACTTTGCTACCAGTAGGTGTGATACTACGAATCCCCTTCCCACCCAATTCAATCATACGCAGTTTTTCTTGATCATCAGGATATTGAGAGCGTACTAAAATATCTGCAAACCAATATTCAGGTTGACTTAGATTAAATTCTTCAAAAATGACCATATAAGTACGTTTGTCATTTTTTCGCCATGCTGTTTCAGCTTTACATAAAAATTTTGTAAAATCAGTCGGTTCAAACTCATTACTGATCGGATTCACATATCCTAATAAATCCTCACGACCTCGCCACGTGGATCCCACGGGTACAATGAGTTTACGTTCCGCATCATCAATCAAATCAATGGCTAAAGTACTTTTGCCTACACCTGGGTGACCCGTAAGGATAAGAATATTTTTAGTCAACGACACCGCCATCACTGCATCTAAAACTTCTTTGCTATACGAATTTTTGATTTTTTCTTTAGCACTCTCTTTTTCTAATAAAGCATATGCTATTGCACCATTTTTCACTTGTTTAGCAGGTGTTATGGAGACAGGTATTGTTTTTTTAACATCTAAATTTTTAAGGCTATCAACAAAAGGACTTCTTGGCAGTGCAATAGGTCGCGTACTGTAAGAATGTACCATGTTTTGTTGTATCTCTAGTGCTTCATCTCTGGCAGTTTCAAACCATTCATGTAAATGACTATGAAAATATTCAAACCGTTCTGCATCCTTGGAGTTAGGCCAATTAGGGTGTGGACTGTGTGCTTGTTCAGCAGCTTTCTCAAACATATTTTCTACAGCAACACGATTGACTTCTTTAACATATACTCCCCCAATAATACTTTTGTAGTATACAGTTAAAATATAAGGTTGTTGAAAACGTGTCCAACCATCAGGATAGGGTTCTATTTTCCATAAAGTTTTAAATTCGTTAATTTTTTGGGGATAAACACTGCGAACACGATAAGCTCCAAATACGTAGTCTTTAGGTCTTGTATTAATATCACTAATACCACGAGGTTCTTGAAAACGTTTACCCCAAAAGAGTAAAATCTGATTATTCAAAGCCTCAGGATACGGTTCAAGCAACCATCCTATCCCTAAATCATCGATGAGGCAATAAGGATTCCCTTCTTCAAAAATATGAATATGGTAGCAACGTGGATCTCCTTGTTGACAATAGTCAGCCCGAAATTGTTGTTTTGCTGAACAATTCCAAGTATCAGCATTTTTACAAATACTGCCATCCCACCATCGTCGATGAGAATTAATGGTGCATCCTAAAGCATTGCCAATAGTAATAAAACTCATAACGCACTCCTATATACACTCATGTTCTCTCGTATTGATCTTTCAAACTTAGCAATAATTGACATAGATTGTGTCCATATTTTATGTTATTCTTTATATATACTTATAATGTAATGACTTGACTATTAGAATAAAATGAGTTATTTTCATTTAAAATTAAGTGAATTTGAAAATTAAATACCTACATTAAGAATTTAACATTTTAACACGTTATACATTCACTTTATATCAAAAGAGGAAAATACATGGCTGATTTATTCTCAGATGCTTGGATGAAAAGCTACATGGAAGAGTGGAACAAAGAACCTGAATTGTCTGATGCTCTTGCAAAAATTGATTTTAACTCTAAGATTGCTTATGGTTTTAAAGAAGATGATAAACCAAGAGGTGTTTTAGTGGTTGAAAATGGAAAAGCGACGTCTGCAGGTGCATATAATGGAGAAGAGGTCAATTGGGATTTACGAGCTTCAGTAGAAAGTTGGGAAAAATGGCGTTCCAAAGGAATAGGGATGGCAGGATTAGGCACAGCAGCAGCAACAGGTAAGTTAAAATTCAAAACGGGTGATTATGGGGCAATGCTGAAAGATCCACGCATGGCGGGTCCCTTCATTAAAAGTTTTACTGTCATGGGATCTGTCAAGACTTAGTAAGTTATCAGTTATCAGATAATCCCTATGATTATTGATAACTGATTATGACATTAATATTCATTACAACATTTAAAAACTTAGCATCTCTATAACTGTCAAAGGTGGAGATTTAAATAAAAAGCATGTTAAAAAACAGTATTAGGATAATAGTCGTACTTGTGTTTTTATCAAGTGCAAGTGTCACGGTAAAAGCCGAAGATTACTATGAAGTGCGTGCTTATAATATCAGCCCTCCCGTAACATTAAGCGGAACTGTGATCGCTGAAAAAGAGGTCACCTTATCTGCACAATTACCAGGACGTGTTGAAATGATTGCGGGTGAAGAAGGTAATGCATTTAAACAAGGTGCAACCTTAATTACGTTAAATGACCGTGCATTATTAGCGAAACGTTATTCAGCAATCGCAGCTTGGCAAAGAGCTAATGCAATACTGCGTAATGCGGGTATGCAATATTCACGTGAGTTACGGTCCCCAGATTCACCCAGCCAAGCCCCTGGTGGAATGGGATTACCCCATCTCTTAGATCAAATTTTGACCAAACCCATGAGTAATTGGATGGGAAAAAGTGATGAAGGGCTTGATCGTCGTGCACAATTACATAGTTATGGTAGTAAGATAGAACAAGCACGTAGTGGATTAATGCAGGCGAAATCACAAATTGAACAAATTGATGCTTCCCTACGTGATGCGAAAAGTATTGCACCTTTTGATGGTGTTATCATCAAAAAATGGATAGAAGTAGGTGATACTGTGCAACCCGGACAACAGCTTTTACAGTTTGCAGATATCCAACAATTACAAATTGAAGTTCAAGTGCCAGCGAGACTTATACGTGGTTTGAAAGTTGACAAACAGTTCAGTGCCCAATTAGATGTACTTGACGAATCCATTATTGTCACAGTAGCACAAATATTTCCCATTGCTGATCCCCAACGTCATACTGTAAAAGTGAAATTTGATTTAACAATAGATCACAACAGTGAGCAGGGACAATATGTAGGACCTGGTCAATATGCTCAAGTAGAAATTCCAGACATCAAAGCAGGGCAACATAAAATACTCTTAATACCTAAAACGGCAATCATACGACATGGTAGCTTACCCAGTGTTTGTGTGATCACAGGAAACGATAGTTATGAACGACGTATCATACGTTTGGGCAGCACAATAAATACCACACTTATGAAAAATATAAATCATCAATTTGGAGAATTTATTAGCGTTCTCAGCGGCTTAAAAGAAGGTGATCAGCTTGTCATTATCAATACAAGAAGAACGCCCTGTTAATACACCCTCTCCGCACTCAATTTTTTTTACATGACGCAGAAAAAACCGCATGACAGAGCAATATTCAACACAGGAGCAACCCCCCCAAAATTCATTGGGTTTAGCGGGGAAGATGGCAAAAAACTTTATACATTCCCCTTTATCGCCATTATTCTATTTTGCCATGTTATTTATGGGCATTATAGGCTTAATCGTGACTCCTCGCCAAGAAGATCCCCAAATATCCGTTCCAATGGTCGATATTTTCATCCAATATCCAGGGGGATCCGCACAAGACGTTGCCAGTTTAGCGATAGATCCCCTACAACGCATACTGAGTGAAATACCCGCTGTAAAACATGTATATTCAGCCTCAGAACGGGGGCAAGGCATTGTTACTGTTCAATTTGTTGTGGGAGAACAATTAGAAAACTCAATTTTCAAAATCTATGACAAACTACAATCAAACCTAGACAAAATGCCGCCTGGAGTGATGCCACCTTTAGTCAAACCAAAAGGGATTGATGATGTTCCCGTTGTCGCACTTACTTTATGGTCGGAAAATTTAGATGATGGTGCACTACGCACATTGGGCTTTGAAATCATGCAAAGTCTCAAAGGCATCCCTAACACCGGACAAAGTTTTGTGGTAGGCGGACGCACCGAACAATTATTAATAGAAATTAAACCACAATATCTAACAGGATATGGAATTAGCATTGGACAAGTTGCTCAAACCATACAAACAGCCAACAGTCAAATAAAAGCGGGCAACATTGAAGCTAATAATACACATTTCACAGTATATACAGGTAAATTTCTTAAAAATATTGAAGATGTGAAGGGATTAGTAATAGGGACTTATCAAGATGCACCCGTTTATATACGGGATGTTGCTGAAGTCACACAAGGACCTGAAAAAGAGCCATATCAGATTGTTAATTACTACTCTGGTGCTTCTTATGAACAACATGATAGTTTTTGGCTAGACTATGACACCTCTGTTTCTGAAGTGAATGGAGTGCCTGCCGTTACGATAGGAATCTCAAAAAAAATACGTACTAATGGTGTAGCAGTGGCTAAAGATATTTTGGCACATGTTGATACACTTAGAAAAAATAAAACAATCCCAGATAATGTACATGTTGAAGTGACGCGTAATTATGGGCAAACGGCTAATGATAAAGTCAATGGACTTATTAAAAAATTATTCATAGCCACGGGTGCTGTTACCTTGCTTGTTCTTTTTTCGCTAGGATGGCGTCCTTCATTAGTAGTCACTTTAGTCATCCCAGTGGTGATACTCTTTACTATATTTGCAGCCTGGATATTAGGATATACCATAGATCGGGTTAGTTTGTTTGCATTAATATTTTCGATAGGTATCTTGGTGGATGATGCTATTGTCGTGATAGAGAATATTTATAGACGTTGGCTGTTACATGGACATACAGATACGAATACCGCTATTGATGCTGTACGCGAGGTTGGTAATCCTACCATTCTGGCAACATTTACCGTTGTAGCCGCTTTACTTCCGATGGGATTTGTATCTGGTATGATGGGACCCTACATGGAGCCTATCCCAGCCTTAGGGTCTGTTGCCATGATATTTTCTTTATTTGCGGCCTTTGTCTTTACGCCTTGGCTGGCCATGCGCTTTAAGCCATCCCTTGCTGCCCTACAAAAAGCTGAGAAAAAAGAACATAAAACGAATGAAAGAATAGAACGTTTTTTTCGTAAAGTCTTACCACCGCTATTTACTAATAAACTTTTAGGGTGGGGATTCTTATGTATACTCATTGTCTCATTTTTTGCTGCATGTTCAATGTTTTACTTCAAAACAGTTGAAGTTAAAATGTTGCCATTGGATAAAAAGCCAGAATTCAACGTTTTTATAAACATGCCTGAAGGCACCGCTTTAGCTGTGACCGCAAATGTGACACATCAATTGGTAGAAAAATTACGCAATCCTGAACACTTTCCAGAAGTGATTGCTATTCAAAGTTATGTGGGTACTTCTCAACCTTTTGATTTTAATGGTATGGTACGCCATTATTACTTACGTCAACAACCTTGGAATGCTGATATACACGTACAATTAGCAAAAAAACACTGTGGTTTTCAGTTTTGGGATAAAAAAACACTTTCCTGTTATCTTGAAGAACATCGAAGTAGTCATGAAATCGCACTTGCAGCACGTGAAACACTTAAGAAACTGATCAAAGAGATCAACAGTCCCGTAAAAATTACTGTTGTCGAAATGCCACCGGGTCCTCCTGTATTACAATCAATCGTAGCTGAAATTTATGGACCAGATGATGCGACACGTTTACAAGTTACCCAAAAAGTCACTGAAGCCTTTGAACAAGCAAAAATATTAGCTGATGTTGATAACTACGTGCCTGAAGCGCATAAAATATGGCGTTTTGATGTAGATATAGAAAAAGCAGTGCGACGGGGGATATCAGTTGATACCATCAATCAAAATCTCACTATGGCTTTAGGGGGATATAAATTAGGTGATATCAAACAAGGATATCGACTAGAACCTACATATATTATTATTCAAGTCCCCCTTACAGAACGCTCTCAATTGAGTCGTCTCTATGATTTACCCATTCCTACAAAAACGGGTTCTACGATACCTTTAGCAGAACTGGGTCATTTTGTAGAAGAGGTACAAGATCGTATTTATTATCAAAAAGACTTACGTCCCGTAGAATATGTCGTAGGTGAACCTATTGGTCTTTATAATGCAAAAACTCACGAATACACTCAAAGTGCACCTATTTATGGTATGCTAGAAATTGAGAGCCTATTAAAAGACTATGAAACACCAGATGGCATTAATTTGATAAATTCTGATTGTACAGATTTATACGCCATTTCCTTGTGTGATCGTTATCTGGGGCCCCCAAAACGTATTAGTGAATCTGGAATAGAATGGACAGGTGAATGGACGGTCACCTATGAAACATTTAGAGATATGGGTATGACTTTTGCAGTCGCAATGGTCTTAATTTATACTTTAGTGGTTTGGTTATTTGGTGGTTTTTTGGTACCTGCTATCATTATGGCTCCCATCCCACTCACATTATTAGGCATTATTCCAGGACATTGGTTGTTAGGTGCTGAATTCACAGCAACTTCAATGATAGGTTGGATAGCTTTAGCGGGTATTATTGTTCGTAATTCAATTTTATTGGTAGATTATTCTATTCAAGAAATTGAAAGCGGTGCTACGATAGAAGATGCGGTGATCTTAGCCTGTAAAACACGAACACGTCCCATATTAATTACAGCATTTGCTTTAGTTGCGGGATCATTCGTCATATTATTTGATCCCATATTTCAAGGAATGGCCATTTCTTTACTATTCGGTGTCTTAATATCAACGCTATTAACACTGATCGTGATTCCGTTGGGTTGTATTAGTGCGGGTCCAGATACCTTGTGTTCTTTTATAGATATTGATGATAATAACAATGATAACACTCGCACAACACCTCCGCCTACAACGATAGAACCAGTGTCAACACTTCCTTTATGGTTACGCTTTTGGACGGGAATGATTGGTATTATTTTCACAATGGTCAAGATTTTTGGGAAAATATTGAGTGTATTCAAAATCGTCTTTTATATCATTAGGGGTATATTTCTATTAATTTCCAGTGCTTTCAGTAATGTTGGAAAAAAAGTGTCTGCAGAAATGCCTTTACCGACTACAAAATCTAAGCCAGAGTCTCCGCCCCCCTCTCCCCCAATCGTATCAGAACCTAGTACCGAAAATGAGAAGCCAACCACTTCCCGCCGCAAAAAGACAACTGCTCGTCGCAGTCTGGAACTTAAAGCTGATTTAGTCGGGCGTTATAATGGAGATAAATCTCATGATTTATAACATACTCATTTCATAAAAAATAGAAGCCTAGATAACACACTACCGTTATGAAAAATAACGGTAGATAACATTTTTTATCGTTTTTTTATAGGAAAAAAATACCATGCATAACTGGTTTAACAACCTCAAAATACGAAAGAAGCTCTTGCTAGCTTTTATGTTGATGATAGCTTTATCATTGATCACGAGCATCATTGCTTTAAGCAGTTATCAGCGTATCGGAATGAATATGGTTGATCTCATTGATGGCGAGGGTAAAATTTCTGATCTTAGCTTAAAAATTCAAACTGCCATGCTGTTGGCTCGACGTTATGAAAAAGATTATCTTTTGCGTTACAAACAAGTTGGTTTTAAAGCAGCGCGTGAAAAATATTTAACAAAAATACATATTCAAATCACTCAGATCTACACATTGGCTGATGCGATCATACTTCGAGAAACACATCAACAGGATATTGACCAGCTGATTCTTCTTAAGAAAGCCATTGGTAAATATGAAAGTACTTTTTTGATTGTGGTCAAGTTACTTGAAAAACGAGGGTTTAAAGACACAGGAGTAGAAGGAAAACTCAGAAAAAGTGTTCATACGATTGAAGCATCTTTGAAAACCCATACCTTTGATCAATTAATGATTAATATGTTGATGATGCGGCGTCATGAAAAAGATTATATGTTACGTCATGATAAAAAATATATTGCTCAGTTACACGAAGTCGCAACACAATTTAAACAGCATCTCGCAGAGACAGTCTTAAATGTCTCTGAGAAACAACGCCTGGCCACACGTCTTAAATATTATCAAGCCAAAGTGAATGAATTTGTTCAAATAGAACAGGATATTGCAAAAAGTATCAGTGTATTTCGAACAGCAGTACATACCTTAGAGCCTTTATTAGTAGAAATCTATAGTGAAGCAGAAGACCATAAAAATGACGCACAGCATCAAATCCAACAAGTCGTGTTCATGATGAAAGGGGTTATTATCCTTGCTGCACTCATTATTTTTGTATTTGGATTATGGATTGCCTTATTTTTAGCAAATTCATTAAGCAAACCCCTCATTTTGACAGTACACGCTTCAAAATTATTAACGGAAGGGAATACTGCATTAACGGGAATCGATAGAGAAGCATTACAGCAACTTGCGACACGTCCAGATGAAATGGGTGAATTAGGGCGTGCTTTTGAAGATTTAGCAAGCTACTTTCAAACTGTGATTACAGATCTTGTTAAAGTATCGCAAGGTTTAGCAATGGGTAATTTGGATGTCAGACCCACTGCAGAGTATAAAGGCGATTTTATTGATATCAAATACTCTTTGGAAATGGCTTTATCTAATGAGTCAAAAGTGGTGGATGATATTGTGCTGATGTCTGATGGATTATCTTCTGGTAAACGCGTCACTGCTGAAGCCGAATATAAAGGACGTTTTGTACAAGTAAAAGATGGATTAGAAATGGCTTCCATCAAATTAGAAAACGCAACAAAACAACAAGTTCAGCAAGATTGGCACAAAACAGGAGAAGGTAAGTTAAGTGCGTTAATGAACGGTGAACAGGATATGGAAACCCTGGGAAAAACCATTATCTCATTTTTAACAAGCTATGTTGACGCGCAGATGGGGTTATTTTATTTACACAAGAAAGATGACGAAGAATCTTACTTAGAAATTATTGCCAGTTATGCCTATACTGAACATGAGAATCTTTTCAAAAAATATGCTTTTGGTAAAGGCTTAGTGGGCGAAGTTGCATTAGAAAGAAAAATGCAATCTCGTATTTATACAGAAGAAGATCAAAGTCGTATCACACAATCTGGACTCAGCGTTGTAGTACCGCATCAAATTATCATCATTCCATTTATATATGAAGGAGAATTGAAAGGGTTGATTGAAATAGGGACTTCAACCAATTTGACAACGCTTCAAGAGACTTTTCTCCAAGAAGTCATGGAAAATATTGGGATAGCGGTGAATGCTGCAGAGTCACGTGCTAGAATACTTGTTATTTTAGAGAAAACTAAGGTGCAAGCATTAGCACTGGATAAACAACAACGAGAAATGGATCAAAAAGAGCAAGAAATGCGCTTTTTCCAAAAGAAATTGAGAGCACGTAAGCTTAAATTGGCAGAACAACAAAAGGAAATTGATAGGCAAAATGAGGAACGAAGTTTAGAAATACACTGATTTTTTAGCTTAGCCCCGCTTTCAAGGGGCTGGCTATCAAGTTTTATGATAATACGCTTGTAATTTAATAAAAGATTCTTTTACTAATGCAATCGCTTTATCTTGTTTATAAACATCATGCGGTTTCCAATATCGAGTTTGTAAGCGATACGGGCGTAAACCATTTTTAGAATCTTGCGTGTTACAAAATAGTTCTGTAATAGAGGGTTTATGCTTCCAAGCATCCCCTAAATTGGTTTCTAAAGCCAGATACCATAGTGCAAATTGTTTAAGACGTTCTTCATCAAAATAACCCATTGGTTTCAAACTTTTAATGAATTTTTGAAGTGAAGGTTTTGTTAAATATCTTGAATAATCAACCACATAAACACTTTCTGATAGAAATAAAGGAGAACCATGTAAAATAAGCCCTTTTCTTTTCAAAGTATTACCCGTTTGAACAATCTCAAGTCCAACACACCCCACTTCTGCTGCGATAACAGCATCTTCTACGTCCTCCACAGAGATTAATTTCAAATGAGGATATGCTGCATTCACAATACCTATATATCTCCCTTTAACAAATACGCGTCTGCCATGTTTTGATAAATGGGATAACAAATCCGATGCTGCACTGGGTTCTGGTTTTGAAGAAGGTTTGGAAATTAAGAAAAAACCCACCATATCTTGAACGTCACACTCTAAAAGGGCGTTATAACGTGTTAATTTAGCAGATCCAGCAATACGTATATCAGTCGGTTTATCTGGATCGAGCTGATAATTATACATTCCCCATTTAGTGACTAATTTGGGATTCTGTAAATAATATTGTGTCATCGTCAACAATTCATCTAATCCCACCACCGCACAATCGACTTCATCTAATTTTATTAAAGAAGATCCGTTATGAGGTTCTTCACCTTCCACCCGAACACATAGGTCACCCACAGTCCATTCCATTCCCAAAAAACCCACACGATAGGGGCGTTTTGTGCGTTTACGATCTACAAATAATCCAAAACAAGGGACTTGTTGTATGGCTTCCTGTAAAAATTTATACGCTTATTGAAAATCAACGTGCCTTAAAGATTTACTTTGTTTTGAAATATCTAATATGTGATCTATTTCAGACC
>DAOVZS010000102.1 GCA_030635005.1 Thiomargarita sp.
TGATTGAAAATCAACATGATCTTTGGAGTGAAATACAAACACATTCAATAAATTAATACCATATTTTGGATCTGTTAAAAAATCTCTTATTTTGTTCAGTTCATATCGACAATAGATATTTTTGTTGTTTGAAACTACGTATTTTTTCCAAACAATAAGGCATCCTGCTGTGTTTGTGTTGTGAAGCACTTTCGCAAAAGCAATTTCCAGTCCAATAGGAAAAAAAGAGGCTTGTATATTATTTTCTGTTTGAATCTCATCTACGGGCTGTTTTTCTTTCTGGATGATCTGAGCATTAGGACGTTTGTGAAGAGGTGATTTCTTAGCAATCTCAGTATGCACCTTCCAAGCAAATTGTCTTTCAGGCAGTCTCTGGTCGTTTGGATTATTATGATTATTGTGTATCTCTATGTGATAAATATCACGTTTTTGTGTTTCAAAAATAATCTTTTTTCTCGACTCATTTTTTAAGTTTGTGAGTATTTGTGCCAGTGTTTGAGGCGTCTTCTTATCTATTTTTAGCCTAGGATATAGTTTTATAAGCCATTTTTTGATGGTATTTGTTAAAGTTAATGTCTTGATGATATATCTATCTAATCTCAATTTACTTTTACTGCCATTTTTCCAAAAACTACCCTCTATTTCAAAACCATCTTTCCATAAATCATACTCTATCAATACTCTCTTCTTACTGATTTGACCTCTCAATAGCTCATATTGACAATAGATATTTTTGACAGTATTTTCCCACACAATCAGACATCCTGCTGTATTATCACCTTCTGTGACTTTCGCAAAAGCAATGTCTAATTCTGCTGGAAAAGCAGAGACCCATTGACTCAATAATATCAATAAACACACTGCTGTCATACTTTTCCAGCGTCTTATTATGGTGTTGTTAATGATATAATTCCTGCTTTGGCAACACACCATTTCCACCAATGGGCCATGCAGGGATTGCGGTTAAATGACTGCTCATCCCGAGATCTGTAAAGTCAAACCCATCATGTTGATCATTTTCGAGTCTGATAATATTGCCGTTTCTACTTGCAAATAAATAGGGATGCTCTTTCCATTTTAAGTGGCGATAATATTGTTCTAGTCGAATATAAAAGTAGCTATGCAATGACGTTAAGTCTTTCTTTGGGTTAGGATTATGATGGGCTACCTGTACTAAACAAAAAGTGTTATCCCCTCTCAAATCAATCCCCCCTTTTTTGCCCCATTCTTCTTCAGGTATCAATACGTGCGTATTTTCACATAAAATTGCTAAACGCGTTTTTTTGATATCATGTTCTTCTTGAACTTGAGATAAATTTTGCCACGCAATTGCACCGCTGACGACTGCACTTTTTAAATCATGTGCTTTCTGTAATTTTGGCTTATCGCATGTTTGGGGAAATTTACTCCACACACGTTCTCGTAAACCAGGCCACAAAGCGCCCCGTCCAGAAATAATCACTGTATTGACGTCTTGTGACGTCACACCCGCTCCTTCTAGCAACTCATCTATCATGGTATCTGTCACAAAAGTCACAAATTCTTTTAAGACAGGGTACTCATGTACCATTTTTGAGGGAATACATAAGGAATCCTTACAATCGTCTTTAATATATGTGGACGTATCATTGCCTTTTTTGATTTTTCCTTGTAAATAATTGACCAATTCAACAGTACCAGGGGCTCCAATTTTCACACAAAACGGTTTTTGACCATCCCAATGATGTTTGGTATATCTAATATTGTGCCACAAGCGGGAAGTGGCGAGTCGCAATTCCTCTTTATTTTCGGGTGTATAATCCATTTGTTCTACAACGGGATAAACATATTGAAATATTTTGGGATCAAGCACTGTTTTATCTATAAGATAATGATCAACTAAGCGTGCTAATAAACGATCAAGATGATTGCCAGCGATGGGCACGCCAATACGATTTTCTACCCGCCATTCTTCAGGATAGACGCCCGCTTGATTCCACTTAATGCGTATCAAGGATAAATCTAATGTACCTGCTCCAAAATCATACACCAATAATCGTTCCCAACCTGCTTTCTGCTTATTATCGGTAATACGTTGTTGACAATAATGATAAGCTACGGCATCTGATTCACTGATTAAATGAATACGCTCTTCTAAAGCAATGCCTAAGGGTTGATTTAACGCACGCCAAGCAATGTTGTGTAATTTTCGTTTATGAAATTCAGTAAAGGTATTGGGATGAGACAAAATCACTTGCCCGCCCTTTTGAAATACGTTAAAGCCAGTAATATACGCTTCTGCTAAAGCTGCAAAGGCAGATTGTAGCATTTTTTCCAAAGGCAGCTTGTTTCGTGTAACTACCTTGTCATCTTGTTGAAATGTAATACGTTCTTGTAAGAAAATTTCATTGGTGGGTTGTGCTAACCAGCTTTTAAGTGAAATAATCACACGTCCTGGATTATCACGTATACTGCCACTCGTGGCGGGTAAGGTGACAAAATCAGGGTCTCCGGGTTTTAAAGATGCGGGTTGATAACTTGGATAGCCTTTTCTGATCGCATCAGACTTCTTGGTTTGGGATCGTAAATCAGCATTACACATCACGGTACTGGGTAAAAATTCACTCCCCATCTCGGAATTAGCCAGATCATAATCTGACAAATTGACATGCTCATTATTGTTGTTGTCTAATTTTTGAAGGGGTAAGATATAAGGCGTTTGTGTGCCACTTCCAATAGCTGCCACAATCGCAGAAGTCCCAAAATCAATACACAGCCAGTTAGGATGGGGTAATTTTTCTAAGCCAATGGGGGCATGAATATGTACTTGATGGTGATGCGGTGATTTCTTTTGTAAGATGCACGTATCATCACAAATATCAATATCAAGCGTAACTTCAATAATCCCCCCTTTGACACGTCCGCCTACAATTTCCTTAATAATGGTGGCGGCATCAATTTGAATCAAAAGGATTTCTGTTTGTGCTCCTTCTGTTACGACCACTTTTTTTACGATGGGTACCAATAAATCGTCTAGGGTATAGCCTGATGTGATTTTGAGATTATGCTTTATAAAGCTTTGGAATTTTATGCGAGGCGTTATCTTAACGCTGACTTTGCCCTTTCCAACTTTACCCGTATTCCCAATATGTATTTGAAATATCGTATTTTTCGGTGTTTTTGCGTCAAAATTAACAAAATAAGGTGCTAATTCTAAGATGTTGTCTGTGAGTGCCACTTCTTCATGTTTGGCTTTGCCATGGATAACTGTTTTAGAAAAGGGCTGTTGTGCTGTTTCTGTCCAATAAATACGATGGTTTATGCCAGTTTGAAGAATATCTAATTTGATATTAGCCCGTGTGGGATCACGACGCAAATCGAAAGAATGATTGTTATGTTGCGAACCTGCAGCAAATTCACCGAGTAAATTAAACGTATATTCTTGACTAGGCGGTTTTGGATTGGGGATAATCTTTCCATCACATAAGACGGAAATGTTGTGTGAAGGTGCTTGAAACGAGTCGATCGTGACCGTTTTATTGATGAGTTTGATGGTATCATCACTGACAGGGAGACCCTCTTGATATCCCCGTACATTAAAGTCTTCCTTAAATGGATAGGCAAAATAATGTTGTACTTGGCTTTTAAATATAAACGTTCCAATGGTGACAGGTTGTTTATTATTATAATAAAGCGTTTCCTTAGATTTCTGATAAGTGACGACGGGGGGTTTAGAAGATTCTGGTATCAGTTCAAGTTGAAAGTGTATGATTTTAGTGATCAGCTGTTTATTAAAACGTGACATTTTGACAGACATTTGAAAATGATCTTCTGCTCCTCCAAAAGTGAGCGTACGTGTCCCTGACACCACGGTTTTATCTTTAAAATCACGAATGGCGTCGGTGGCTAAAAAAACATAAATAGGGGTTTTGTGATTAACACGATACAAGATTTTACGTTTTAATGACGTGCCTTCTCCCGCTTCTCTAAAACCAAATGCTTCTGTGATATCGTCCGAAACGTCATCTTTAACCGTTAAGGAAAATCCTTTGTCAATTAATTGTTGATTGTCATAGTCTAAAGAAAATGCTAACTCATAATCAGGATATACGGTATTTCCTTGAAAGCGCCCAAACCAAGGAATATGCCCTTCATTTTTAAAATTTAAAATACCGACTAATAGGCGTGATCCGGGAGTTTGATTAAAATCAATATCAATTTGTTTGGCATGATTCCACTCTAATACAGGTTTGAAACGACGATTATACGCTCTGGCGTGTAATATCTTATATAACCACACAAAGGCAATAACTACCAGAAAACCGACTAAAAAACCGAATAAGGTCATTTCGTACATTTTTCTTGTGGCTACAATACGTGCTTTTGCCGTGTCTTGTGTCAAGCCCGTTTTTGAGTCTTTCAAGGGGTTATATTGTTCTGTCAAGGTTTTATTATCTAAGATAATTTTGGGAAACAGCCAATTTTTAAGGATGACAGATGCTTTCATGGGAGTCATTTGAATCGTTTTCCAATCGGTATCGACATAATGGTGATCATAGACGTTATTGGCCTTATAACGAAATCTAACTTTAAAACGAATATGTCCCGCCATTAAGGTACTGTTATCTAATGACAGCGTGAGATCACTGAGTATAGGAATATAAATCACCCCATTTTCACGCGTGTCACATTTTTTTGATTTGAGACAGTCTGCAATATCAATCGTCAATGAGACTGGTAAACGATGTTGTGATAATTGTAATACACCGCCTGTTTGATTCGTAAAAGTCATTTCAATTTTTTCAGGACGTAAGCGATCAGAATAGAGTAGGCGTAAGCCAATTTCTTTACCCTGCTGTTCTATCAATGTCACTGTATTGTTAGCGGTGGCTATGCGATCTAAGTGTATGTCTCTTGTATAATCTATATAATTATCCACATTGGTATCTAAGGGATGGACTTCAGCTAATCTATATTTTAGGGTATAACTTGTTCGGGTATTGCCTGATTCAAATTTATACGGTTTTTTAGGATTAATGGTGAATATCCAATCTCTAGGGGTGACAATATGAAAGGCACTGTTGACAGCTTCAATAGAACGGGCTGCTGTATTGACATCTTTCACATTATGTTCTCTATTTAAAAGAAATAATTCTTGATTGGGGGGCGCACCGCCATAATAGGCATCATTACTTAATATAATGAGAATGGTTCGAGAAAATTTAAGATCTTGGTATCCTTCTTGTGCTAATTTACTGTGCACGTAAGGTAAACTCATCGTTTCTGTAAGCACACTAGAGGAGACATTCGCTTGTGCACGACATTTTAACTGCATCCATTTTTTTAAGGATTGTGTCAATTCTTTTTGATTTTGTCCTTGTGTGACTTCTTGCCATTGAAAAAAATGTTTGGGTAATACGGATAATGCAGGATGTGTTTTGCATTGAGACGCTGATTCTTTATCACTATGTATCCCAGCAAACATGACAGAAAGATGGTCACGTTTTGGCTGATAGATAGGTAATGGCGGACTTAAAGATGTGCCTTTGCCTATAGCCATATTTCCTTGAAATAGCAGCTTAGGTAATGTAGGCACAATCATATCATGTGCTTTATGTCCTTTTTTCATTAAACCCGTATCACGAATCAGAACAATAAAATGTGTCCGTTCGGTGCTGTCTAATTGTGAATATGCATCATGGGGAAGTATGATGCACATCAATAGTATTATTATAGAAATAACATTTTTCATAACTTTTAATTTTTTTTGAGAGATAATTATCATTAAAGATGATAAGGTTAATCTGATATCAAGTCAATACCATGGGGGCTAATTCTGATTTACCCGTTTTTTTCGGCATACGGGTTTGTTGAACGTGATACGTTTTAAATGCGTGCCATAAGGCCTTCCCTTCCCATTGTTTTTCAGTGTGAGGGCTGTACAAGATCTGATTTAAGGTTTGGAGTTCAATAGATACTTGCGCTCCACAACGTTGCGCGATGTCACCCAAATTATTTGGAGCAGAATCTTGCCAATGAATTTTAGCCCAGTTTAAAATGGCTTCTTTGGTGTCTATGGGTTGTGCGTGATGACAGGCTTGTTTAATTTTCTTGAACGCAGCGTGATCACTTATGGGTTTTTCTTTGGGAATAGGGCGAGGACGTTGATGGTACCACCAAGCGATGAGGGTTACTATCCAAGCGATGGCGAGCAGTAGACTGATCCACATCCAAATATTATGTGTTTTGGATGCCATCGGCTGATTTTGGATAGGAGACGAGGTGTTTTGGATGATAAGGGGGGCTAAAGGCATTGCATTGGGATCAATGGTTGCGGGTAATACGGTGATCTGTCGTGCGGGTAAGGTGGCCATTTCCAGACGATCAGTTTGGGTATTCCACCACGGGATCTTGATTTCGGGTAAGGTATATTCTCCTGCTTCTGAGGGCATTAAAGCAATTTTTTCTTCACGAAGACTTAGGACACCTTGTTTATTATCTTGTTCTTCAAGCGTGGGTTGATCGGCATATTGTTTAATTTTGGGATCATGGGATAATGAAAATTCTGGTAATTGTCCGACCATTAATCCTTCTCCGAAGAGGGTTAAAGTGCGGGTGATGGCTTTGCCGACTTTGAATTGTGATGTTTTTTCTGACCAGGTTTCTTGTAAGCTTATATTTTTAGCGGGTAACCAAGTATTTCCTGTAAAAGAACTTGGAATTGCTTTAACATTAAGGGCAATCGATTTGGAACGTATCCGTTGTAAACGAGATTTGGCTCGAAATCCTCTGCCTTCAATAATCTGGACTTCTGAAATCAACGGTGCTATGGTGACTTTACCGCTATGTTGTGGAAAGAGGGCATATTGTCTTTCAAATACGCCAAATCGTTTTCCGTGTCGTTTGGTTTCATATTGGCTATCTTCACCCAGTTGTTTGATGATCATTTCTCCCGAACTTAAACGGGGTTCGCTCAGATTGAGTTGATTGAGACTGATAGCGTAAAATACGCGTACGGTGTAGTGTATTTGAGATTGGACATAAGGATTTGTAGGGGTGGCTTCTACTTCAATAAACACATCCTCCTTTTGTCCATCGGTAGATTGTGAGGCAGCTAATACCGTTAAAATTTGTGCGGTGCTGTGATCTTGCCCAAAAGAAATGGCGGGTATGATGAGATTACCTGTTTTTTTTGCCATCAAGGTTAAGGTCCAAGTTTGACTGCGACTTTGTTGCCCATTAATAATCGTCATTTGAGTACTGGCTGTTTGATTTATAATATCAAAATCCGCGTATAAGGGCTTAAAATCGGGTTTCCCTTGCAGTCTGCCTTTGGCTTCAAATACACATTCAACGGATTCGTTAATATGTATGGGATTACGATCGACATTAACCGTGATGGTGGCTGCGATACTTGCTTGCGTGATTAAGCTTAATAAGCAGAATAATCTTACCATTGTTGCTCTTCTCCTGAA
>DAOVZS010000122.1 GCA_030635005.1 Thiomargarita sp.
AAACACTTCAGCTGAAATTCCTTTTAAAGTGAGAAATTCATTGTAGATAATTCACCTATTTGGAGTCGTGGCAACTCTTTTTTGAGATTTAGGGCATATTTAGTGCGATATTTGGGCTGATGTAGGATACCTCACTGTCTGAATCAGAATTTACAGGAAGTAAGAATTTAGAGAATGAGTAAAAGGCACAAACACAATACAATGTATGGCTTGTGCCTGTGCCCCTTCCCAATTCTGAAAATTCTTAAATCCTGTAAATTCTGATTCAGACAGGGTTGTGTGGTATCAATAATTGTTATTTTGATTTTTGTTTTGATATAATATTAAAAAATCTTAATCTTAAAGCGAGTTTATTATGGATGAACGAGAATATCAACAGACAAGCGAAAAATTGACTCAAAACCCATGTCCTTTTGAAAACGTCATTTTTACAGGGCGCTGTGGTTGTCAAAAATCTGAACGATTTAATATTGCAGAACGTGAAATTGCGACGTGTCAAAGTTCAGCGTCTCAAGCACGATGCGTGAATTTTCTAAACCAAATCTATAATCATGTGTTAGAAGAACCTCAGTTGAAAAAACACATCCCCCATTCTCAAATGATGAAGGTGCAATGTGGTAGTTTATTTGGGATTGCAGCGTTAGTGGATGAATGTGCGAATACACCCCACATAGACAATATTGATGTCTTATTAATAGAAGCCCTTGAAAAATTTGAAGATTTTCCCTATGACAAATTATTAAAATTTGTTAATAATTTTCAAGTACGTGGTAAACGTAAAAAAACATGAAAGAAATACTTGATGACATCATAAATCATTATGGTATTGATTTATGTAATGACATGGCTCGTTTTGAAAGTATCTTACATCAAAAATGTCAGGGTAAATATAAGCGCGAAATATTCATGTTAACCAATGCACTGCGTGAAAATATTGCGTTTGATTTATTACATCCTACATCTGAGATGACCGAAAGTGCATTAACCTCTCATTTAACAGAACGCTTATATGATAATTTGGGCTTAGACAAAAAATTGGCGTTATGGACTGTGCAAACTTGGCAACATGTGTTTAATCAAGACACGGAAGTTGACAGTAATACCATAGAATTTACAGAAGATTTTGCCAAAGCCTATGACATCATGGAGAATACGACGGATTCTGTCTTTATCACCGGCAAGGCAGGGACTGGTAAATCTACCCTATTAAAATATTTTAGAGATAATACACAGAAAAAAGTCGTCATATTAGCACCGACGGGTATTGCAGCGCTGAATGTCGGGGGAACGACACTCCATTCTTTTTTTAAATTGCCCCCACGTCCTATTTCACCCAGTGAAATTAAAGCCGTTTCTCGTAAAAAAGGTGAAATTTACAAAAAAATTGATACCATTGTCATTGATGAAATATCAATGGTGAGAGCGGATATGATGGATGTGATTGATCGTGTGATGCGTTTGAATGGTAAAACACGTAAAAAACCCTTTGGTGGGGTTCAAATGATTTTGATTGGAGACTTATTTCAACTTCCGCCCGTGGTGTCAAGTGAAGAAGAAGCGAAATTATTTACCACTACCTATCAAAGTCCCTTTTTTTTCAGTGCACATATTTTTGATGAATGTCAGTTGGAGCATCTGGAATTAACAAAAGTGTTTCGCCACCGTGAACAAGAATTTATTTACTTACTCAACAGTATTCGTAACAATCAAGCCACTTCTAGTGAACTCAAACATATTAATCAACGCTATCAACCCACATTTGAGTTAAATGTTAAAGACTATTATATTACGCTCACAACCACTAATAGTATTGCCTCTCAAATCAATAATGCTCATTTAGAAAAATTAACGACAAAAGAATATCAATTTGAAGGGCTCATCACTGGAAAATTTAACAAAGGCACCTTACCCACAGAATCTGTATTATCTTTAAAAACAGGGGCTCAGGTCATGTTTGTTAAAAATGACAGTGATGGACGTTGGGTGAATGGGACCTTAGGCAAAATAAAAAAAATCAGAAAGGATCAAATTATCGTAGAATTACCCAATAAAAAAATTCACACGGTGAAACCAACAAAATGGGAGATACCTGAATATAAATTTGATGAAAAAGATAAAACAGTCAGCACTGATATCATTGGATCGTTTAAACAATATCCACTCAAACTGGCGTGGGCGATTACGATTCATAAAAGCCAAGGCAAGCAATTTGATAACGTTATCATTGACTTAGGATGGGGGGCTTTTGCACATGGACAACTGTATGTGGCGTTAAGTCGTTGTAAAACACTCAATGGATTAATACTCAAAACCAAAGTACGTCAGAAAGATGTGATTGTAGATGAACGGGTGAGAGAATTTGTTCAATAAAGGCACAGGCATACGCGTGTGCCTTCAAGCCCCACTATTTTTTAACAGGCTTTTTAAATTGATAATAAGTCACATTTAAATAAGCAGTCACATCCTCAATTTCCTCATCAAACCAAGATAAATCAAGGGTATTATCACAACTACGGACTTGATGTTCTAAGCCTGCATACGTTGTGCGTTTGCGATCTTTATTAGTATAAAAATCAGGGCTGCTATGGCAAGAGGTACAATTTTCATCATGTAACTCTTTGCCATTTTCTACATCTTCAGCATAAGTGACTGTATTGAGTGTCAATAATATGGCACAGAAAAAACAAGATTTTATAGACATACTGCGTGCTCCTTTACAAAGATTTGGCTTGATTTGCGGCATTACCGACATAAGTCATCGGCATTAATTCACATAAACGGTGTTTTTCTGATTCTGGAATCGATAACGTGCCTATAAATTCCTGTAAACGTTGCTGATCAATACCACGCCCTCGTGTTAAATCCTTTAATTTTTCATAAGCGTGTTCAACACCATAACGACGCATCACCATTTGAATGGGCTCTGCTAATACCATCCAAGATTGATTTAAATCATGTTCAATGACTTTCAGATTGACTTCCAATTTTCCAATCCCTTTAAGACAAGACTCATAAGCAATGAGACTATGAGCAATCCCCACCCCTAAATTACGTAATACGGTTGAATCTGTTAAATCACGTTGCCACCGAGAAATGGGTAATTTTGTAGATAAGTGATGAAATAAGGCATTTGCAACCCCTAAATTCCCCTCAGCATTTTCAAAATCTATGGGATTCACTTTATGAGGCATGGTAGAAGAGCCAATTTCACCCGCAATCGTTTTTTGTTTAAAATATCCGAGTGAAATGTAACTCCAAGTATCACGACAATAGTCAATCATTATCGTATTAAAACGAGCCAAAGCATCAAATAATTCTGCAATATAATCATGGGGTTCAATTTGAGTGGTATAAGGATTCCACTCTAAACCCAATTGTGTCACAAATGTTTGTGTCATCTTTGCCCAATCCAAGTGAGGATAGGCGGCTAAATGTGCATTATAATTGCCCACCGCCCCATTAAATTTGCCTAATAATGAAATATTTGAAACTTGTTGGTATTGACGTTGTAAGCGTGCCACGACATTCGCTATCTCCTTACCTAATGTTGTGGGGGAAGCTGCTTGCCCATGCGTACGCGACAGCATCGGAATATCCGCATATTCTTGTGCTAATGCTGACAATGCCATCAATATTTCGTCTATTTTTGGATTGATAATGTGATTACGTGCTTCACGTAACATTAAACCATACGCGATATTATTAATATCTTCAGAAGTACAGCCAAAATGAATAAATTCACTGATCTTTTTTAATTCTGGTAGGGTGGCTATTTTTTCTTTAATAAAATATTCTACTGCTTTCACATCATGATTTGTAATCCGTTCAATCTTTTTAACCTGTTGTGCCTCTTCAACTGACAAGTGTTCCGCCATGTCATTTAAGACTGTGGTGGCTTCGGCACTAAAGGGAGGTACTTCCATAATATCGGGATGTTCTGAGAGAAATTGTAACCATCGTATTTCAACAAACACCCGATAACGAATTAAACCAAATTCGCTAAAAATAGGGCTAAGTGCCTTTGTTTTATTGGCATAACGTCCATCAATAGGGGAAATAGCAGTGAGTTCCATAGCTTATCTCAATTGTAAATTATCAGGAATATTAAATGTGATCTTTTCGGGTTCACCAAGCATGACTTGACTTGTATTAACACCAAATTCATGTAAACGTTGTAATACATTTTCGACTAAGATTTCTGGTGCAGAAGCCCCTGCGGTGAGCCCCACAGTTGCTTTTTCAGAAAACCATGTTTTGTCTAAATCTTCAGCACTTTCAATTAAGAAAGAATTGATGCCCATTCCGATACCCACTTCTCGCAAGCGATTAGAATTAGAACTATTTTGGGCACCTACTACTAACAATACATCAATATCTGCAGCCATTTGGCGTACTGCATTTTGACGATTTTGAGTCGCATAACAAATGTCAGTTAAATCAGGACCTTGTATTTTTGGATAACGCTTGTGTAAGGCAGCGATGACATCACGGGTATCATCAATACTCAGCGTTGTTTGTGTCACATACGCCACACGTTCAGGATTTTGAATCTGTAAAGCCTGTACTTCTTCAAGACGGCATAATACATGTACAATACCCTCGACACTCCCCCGAGTCCCTTCTACTTCAGAATGTCCCGCATGACCAATAATAATGATTTCAAATCCCTGATTAGCATAACGTTGTGCTTGTGCATGTACTTTCATGACAAGCGGACACGTGGCATCAATCACTTGTAATTGTCGTTTTTCCGCATTCGCAATAACACTATTAGGGACGCCATGTGCACTAAAAATACAGACTGATTTTTGGGGCACTTCCTCCAGTGTTTCCACAAAAAGAGCCCCGCGTTTTTTTAAATCCTCAACCACATAACGATTATGCACAATTTCATGTAACACATACACAGGATGTGTATAAATATCAAGGGCGCGTTCAACAATTTCTATTGCACGCACGACGCCTGCACAAAACCCACGGGGTTGTGCCAATATAATATTCATTTTTTTTTACTAATGTTTAAGACGGTGACGACGAGCTAGATAATTAGTGGCTTGTTTATCGGTATTTGGGGACTGTTGATGTGAACTTTCGGACGACTTTTCCTCAATATTTTGTTCTTCTATTTTTTTGAAAGGAGAATTGGGAGATACTAACATCACTTCTATTTTGGGTGGAAGGGATATGAAAGAAATTGATAATTCATCAACGCTATGTTCAGACAACGCTAATAGTTCAGGAAGTTCAAATATCGTTTTTAATATAAACCATGAAATATTTTCTCCTTTATATTTTTCAAGTAACAATGCTTCTTGTTCTTTACTTAATTGTGCATCACGAACATAATAAAAAGAAACACCACCTGGGATACTAATATCAAGAAACAGTCCAGAATACTGAAATCCAGCTTCTTTCATCACCACATTATAATACGAGAATTTTTCAATTCTTGTTTTCAAGCTTGTTAATATCCAGTTTGTTGTTTGGCTACTCATATCCGTAACATTAGTCACTACTGAACCAGCTGCAGTTACAGTGGCATCTGATATTTCTCCTGCAGTTTCTACGACAGAATCTGAGACTTCTCCTGCAGTTTTCAGCATAGAATCCCAATAGCTTTCAGATTCTTCTGTTTTTTCAACAGTTGCATTTTCCTCTTTGGTACTCGTTTTTTCTTCTGGAACTGTTTTTTCCTCTTCATCACTTCCCCACCAACCTCCCATGGATGACATAGAATATGTTATCAAAAGGATCAAAATACAAATACGTGCTAGTTTATTAATAATCATTATTATGTGATTTTCTCCTAAAATCTTTAACAAATATCATTTATCTCTAAAAATTGATATTCCAGTATATACTTAATACAACAGATATTCTGTGTGTCTTTCAAACAATTTCATTCAAGTTTTTACCGTCAATAAGTTATCATTCTATAAATTCTGATTAAGATCCAAAAAACACATTAATGAAAATACTGCCAATTACCCAAAATACAATATCCTATCAAAAAGAGATAATCTATGACAAGATAGCAGAACAATAAGCGTGCAATTGGAGAAGGTGTGTATGTTTCTAAACTTTTTTGCACGTTATTTTCGATGATAAACAAGACATAAAGGAATGTGATTAATATCATCATAAGGCGTACAAAAAATAGTATGTGTGACAATATTTCATCAACTGGCTTCGTAAGAAATGAAATAAGCATCATAATGAAAAATATGGATTGCATTATCCCATTTATTATTTTTTGTGTCAGAATTTTTTTCCACACTGTGTCCCAACCATTCCACCAACCATCTACCAAGATCTTTAATCCTGTCGTTTTTATATCTTGTTCGAAT
>DAOVZS010000106.1 GCA_030635005.1 Thiomargarita sp.
ACGCACTTTTTTCTTATGAAAACCAATGTGCCGTTTACGAATCACCCCTTTTTTATCAATCATAAAAGAAATGGGCATCCCTTGTAACTGATACTGAGTAGCCACCGTCCCTTTAGGATCAAAAGCAATGGTAAAATTAGCAGGTAATTTCTTCAAAAAAGCATCTGCTAATGAACGTTCCTTATCAAGATTGATAGCAAGCACTTCAAAACCTTGTGACTGATATTTTTTTTGCATCGCATTCATCCAAGGAAAAGATTGTCTACAAGGACCACACCATGACGCCCAAAAATCAAGCAAAACTACTTTTCCTTTGAATTGCTTTAATGTGATAGAGGTCTGAGTGCCCGATAAAGTAAAATCAGGGGCTGGTTTTGGAAGATCACTTGCAAATACAGACGTTGTAAAGCATAGTATTAATAGAAGAGGGAAATATTTCATAAAATAGTATTTAATCTGTGTAAGAGAGTGAAAATGTTCAATCCAAATAAGGTATAATATCAAAAATGACCCTTATGTCAATTATTAATGAAAAGGACAATAGATCATGAAAGCAGTTTTATTAAGTGCAGTTGATGTGATGACTTTACAAGAAGTAGAAAAACCAGAACTGTCTCGTCACAAAGATATGCGTGTGCGGTTGCATGCTGCTGGTGTTAATCCTATTGATGCAAAAATGCGTGTGAATAGTCAGTTAAATTTTGATGTGCCTAAAATACTCGGCTGTGATGGTGCAGGCGTTGTTGAGAGTATCGGTGATAAAGTGCATAATTTTAAAATAGGGGATGAAGTGTACTTTTTTAACGGCGGCATGGGCACAACTGAACAAGGAAATTATGCAGAATATACCACTATCAATCATCACTATGCCGCCTTAAAACCCAAAAATATTTCAATGACAGAAGCGGCAGCTATTCCATTAGCATGGATTACCGCTTGGGAAGCTTTAGTAGAACGTGCCCATTTACAATTTGATCAAACCATTTTAATTCATGCAGGGGCGGGTGGGGTAGGTCATTTAGCCATACAATTAGCGAAAAGTTTAGGGGCACGTGTTGCTGTGACTGTGAGCAATCCCAAAAAAAAACGTTTAGCACAATTATTAGGGGCAGATTATTGTATTGATTACACTAAAAACGACTTTGTTGAAGAGATAATGTATTGGACAAACGGTAAGGGTGTGAATGTTGTTTTAGATACTGTAGGCGGGGATATCTTTTGCGATTCTGTGCCTGCCATAAAAATTTATGGTAAAATAGTGACATTATTAGATCCTATTTGTAATCAGGAAGCTGCTAAAATTGCCAAACGACGTAATCTGAGCTTGATTTATGAATTAATGCTCACTCCATTATTGGAACACATGCATGATGAACGGGTGATACAACGTTTGATGCTAGAAAGAGCGACACGTTTAATTGAAGCAGATAAGTTAATTGTTCAAATTACTCAAATATTACCCTTAGCGCAAGCTGCCAAAGCCCATCAGATTATAGAAGAGGGACATACAACAGGAAAAATTGTGTTGACGATTTAAACACGAATTTTGAAAAATACAGGCTCATGTCATGAAACGAATATCATTTATGCTACTCAGTGTCGCAGTATTCAATAGCTGTACAACAACGCCACCCATTGTTGAACCTAAACCGATCCTTTCTACAGAACTCCCTCAACATGTTTTTGTAGAAGAGAAGGATGAAGAAATCGAAAATCAAGATGAACAGAAAGTGATAGAAGAGAGTATAAAAAATCCAGATACCACTGCATTATATACGCAAGGCTTAAATTTTTTAAATCAAAAAAAATTCATTCAAGCGTATCAACGTTTTCGGCAATCCTCTGAATTTGGACATATAGAAGCTCAATTTGAATTAGCACAATTGTATCATCAAGGAAAAGGGGTGCCTTTAGATCAGATTAAAGCACACTATTGGTATCATAAAGCTGCGAAACAAGGTCATGTCAAAGCCAGTTTAGCCACTCAAATAAAAAAAGAACCCACTATTATCAGAAAAAGTGAACCCACTATTGTCAAAAAAAGTGAGCCTGAAAAAAGTGACTGTGCAGACCTTCAATTTGAACAAGCACACTCATATTATGAGGGTAAGGGCGTTCCTAAAGATAGAGAAAAAGCAGCCATTTGGTATCATAAGGCAGCATCACAAGGTCATATCAAAGCGCAATTTACACTGGCTGGATTATATCATTTTGGTATCGGTGTGCCACAAAATATCACACAAGCGATAGAATGGTATCAAAAAGCTGCTGAACAAAATTATGCTAATGCCCAATTGAGTTTAGGGATGATATATTTTAATAAGCTTTATAGACCTCGAGATTTAGCAAAATCAAAAAAATGGTTATCACAAGCTGCTGAACAAGGAAATGAAAATGCTAAAACGATACTCAAGCAAGTAAATATGATGTTACAATAATGTACAAACGACAGCAGGAGTAAACATGAGTGATACGTATCATATTGAATATAATGCGATTGATGGGGAAGATGAAATGGGATCATTAAATCATAGTACTGTACAAACAAACTTAGCAGGTTTACTCAAGTTTAAATCTGATAAGACACTGTTTGTCATGACTGAATTGAGTCTTGATGTAAGTCAACATGATTTGAGCAAGTATCATATTGAAAATAAAGAAGAACTCAAACCCGATATTTGTGCTTATTTTACACGTCCCATCATTCCATTTGAAGAAGAAGATTTATTAAAAGTAGCCATAATGCCTGATTTGGTGATTGAAATACTCTCACCCAGACAAGCCATTAATTACCTACTGAAAAAAACTAAGGTATATTTTACACTGGGTGTGAAATCATGTTGGTTAGTCATACCCGCTACGCGTACAATCAATGTATATTCAGATTCTATGCATTGTCAAACATTTACTTTAGACACAGCAGAAGTGGTGGATGAAAATACTGATATCCGACTTCCAATGAGCGAAATTTTTGAATAATCCATTCAGAACGCTAGGAGATAAGACAATATTATGGGATTTAAATGCGGAATCGTTGGCTTACCTAATGTGGGTAAATCTACCTTATTCAATGCCCTAACCAGCGCAGAAATACCCGCTGAAAATTACCCCTTTTGTACCATTGACCCCAATTTAGGCATTGTGCCCATGGCGGATGTTCGTTTAGATGTCTTAACACAACTGGTTAAGCCTAAAAAAGTCATTCCCACAACAATGGAATTTGTGGATATCGCGGGTTTAGTGGCTGGGGCTTCAAAAGGAGAAGGATTAGGCAATAAGTTTTTAGCCAATATTCGTGAAACGCACGCGATTGCTCATGTAGTCCGTTGTTTTGAAGATGATGATATCATACATATTGCTGATAAAATCGATCCCTTACGTGATGTTGAAATCATTAATACAGAATTGGCATTGGCTGACTTAGACACTGTAGAACGTGCGATACAACGGGTTAATAAAAATATTAGAAGTGGTCAAAAAGATGTTTTAGTACACAAACAATTTTTTGAAAACCTCCTCGCACACCTAGACACCGGGGAAGCAGTGCGTACATTGACATTCACCCCTGAAGAACAGATTTTGTTACGAGATTTACACTTATTGACTGCCAAACCTACCCTGTATATTGCGAATGTGGCAGAAGATGGTTTTGAAAATAACCCTTATCTTGAACAATTAGTTGCTGCCAGCCAAGGTGCAGAAGTGGTGTCAGTCTGTGCATCCACTGAAGCTGAATTGGTTAGCCTAGAACCTGAGGAAAGACAAGAGTTTTTAAATGACATGGGATTAACAGAACCCGGATTACATCGGGTCATCCAAGCGGGATATCGTCTGTTAGGTTTACAAACTTATTTTACAGCAGGACCTCAAGAAGTCCGTGCGTGGACAGTCAGTGTCGGTGCTACCGCTCCAAAAGCAGCAGCAGTCATTCATACCGATTTTGAAAAAGGCTTTATTCGGGCAGAAGTTATTGCTTATGATGATTTTGTTGAATATCAGGGAGAACTGGGGGCAAAAGAAGCGGGCAAATGGCGTTTAGAAGGTAAAGATTACATTGTGCAAGACGGCGACGTGATGCATTTTCGGTTTAATGTGTAATATAAATTAGAGAGCATCAAAAAATTATGTTAATCCGATTCACTGTTGAAAATTACTTATCCTTTAAAGAACTTGTCGAATTTAATTTGATTGCTTCTGAAGAAAGGCAACAAAATCATCATATTTTAAAAGGAGAGACACCAGAGGATATCGATTTATTAAAAACATCTATTCTGTATGGGGCGAATGCGTCAGGAAAATCTAACCTGATTAAAGCGATGGCGTTTGCCCGAAATCTCATTGTCAAAGGTATTGGAAAAAATAGAGCGATCAATGTTAAACATTTTAAATTAGACAGTGCGTGTGCGTGCAAACCTTCCCGATTTGAATTTGAATTTCGGTGTCAAGGTAAGCAATATGCGTATGGTTTTTCAGTGGATAGGACGAAAGTTCATGAAGAATGGTTGTTTGAAATGGGACATGATCTTGAATTGCCTATTTTTGAACGGGTGGGCAGTATGGTTTCTTTCAATTTTGAACATGCTTTATTTCAAAACATCTCTGAAGAAGAAAAACAAGGTATTGGATATGAAGCTCGGGGCACTAAAGACAATATGCTCTTTTTAAATAATTGTCACGAACGCAATATCAGACCTTTTCATTTCTTATATCAATGGTTTTCAGAAGTCCTTATTATTGTCTTTACCACCTCCAAACATCAAGCACTCACTTCCTTAGCAAAGTTAAACATAGAATTTTTTAATCGCGTTATAGAATTTTTCAATTTTGGAATTAATAGAATTAAGGTAGATGACATTGATTTTGAACATAGTAATGAGATTTCTCATGCTATGAAAGAGGAAATCCGTGCCGATTTTCCTTATGGACAGGGTAATACACAATTTGTCTCAATAGCATCCTGTAACTATTTGATCGAAGAAACGGCTTCAGGGACTTTAAAAGCATCAAAATTAACAACGATTAGAAAAGATGCCGCAGGCAATGAGGTCACATTTGAAATTTCTGAAGAATCAGAAGGCACACAACGGCTGCTGGATTTCATTCCCATGCTGATTGGCTTATCTAAAGATAAAGTGTTTGTTATTGATGAAATTGAAAGAAGTTTACATCCTTTATTAATCAGAAAACTCTTTGAGTTGATACTCAAACATGACTTATATAAACCTGCTGTCAGCCAACTGATTGCTTCAACACATGAAGTAAATTTATTAGATATCAAAAATCTGTTCAGAAAAGATGAAATTTGGTTTATGGAGAAAAAACAATCTGGAGAATCACAAATTTATTCTTTGGCGAATGCACATGTTGATGATATCGTTGATGGTTATATGAAAGGTAGATTTGGGGCGATTCCTTTTATTAGAGATATCAAAGATTTGGGTTGGTAGTGGATATGATTCAAAAATTTCTTTTAATCATCATATTCAGTGGTTTATGTAGTCTAGGCATTATTGGTTTGTATACAGATACAGTTGCTCCAGTGATCACACTGCATGATAATACGACACTCTACTATACCGAAGAAGAGAATGCGATAGAAATAACATCTACCCTGACCATCACTGACGATAATCGGACAATTTCGGGTGCAATCGTTCAAATGATTCATCACTATCAGTATGGTGAAGATGAATTATCCTATAATGCCAGCATGCCTTCCATGATCACGGTGAATCGTGACATATCAGGAGCTTTACTTTTAAGCGGAGTCGCCAAACTGAGTGATTATCAAACAGCATTGCGTGCAATTACGTATTATAATCACAATACGAAGTCACCCAATACCTCAATACGTACAATCAGTTTTTCAGTCAGTGATGGGATACATGACAGTTTATCTGTCACACGTAATATTATGATTAAACCTACTAATGATGCCCCTATTCTGAATAAAACGCATCCGCTTAATCTTGACAATGTTCTGGAACAAACGAATCATTTTCCATTCACTTTTTAGGAATAATAATAAATGAAATATTTTAAAACATTAATTTTAGTCTTATTTTTCAATCTCACATGTATGACAGCACAAGCTGATAAAGGGACTTTAATTAGTAAACTTGTGATCTTAAATGACAATGTCACAGATGTTGATAGTGATGCGGTGACAGGTTTGGCTTTAATTGGAGTAAATACGAAGAATGGCAGTTGGTATTATACACTTGATGGTCTGATTTGGAGAATTGTAGAACAAGTATCAGAAACACATGCTTTACTGTTAGCGGCTGATAAAAAGACACGTTTGGAGTTTCAACCCAAGCTCAATTTTAATGGCACAATCAATAAAGCCATTGTTTTCCGTGCTTGGGATCGCAGCAGCGGGACAGCAGGCAGTAGTGCAGATGCGACTCATAATGGTGGAACAACAGCTTTTAGTCGTCATACTGAGAGTGCCAGTATCACCGTTACCGCCATTAATGATGCCCCTGTGTTAGATAATAAAGCAGATATAAGACTTGATAGTGTGGCAGAAGATAGTGTGGCAGTAAAATAGAACGAAATAAATAGCACAAAATTATTTTTCCTGATTCAGTTACGCCTAGTGCCTTAGGCGTAACATGAGATACTTAAATTAAACAAGGTAAGGAGAACGCTTGAAACTTTTAAGATTATATATTCATAATAGTGGTGTATTCAAAAATACATTGATAGATTTTACTCATAACAATAAACCTCAAAATTTAATTTGTCTTGCTGGTGTTAATGGTTCTGGTAAAACCACTGTAATGGAACTGATTTTCAATCTCATTAATTTCCTCCAACCTAATATATTATTTACATCCGATATTTTTTTTGATAGGTTAAAACCTCATATTTTAACATGGACAGAATTTGCCCAATTGGATATTTTAATAGAAAATCAAGTTTTATCATTAGTTTTGGGAGACGAAAAAAATATTCAATACGATAAACAATATAAGGATCAACAAAGTTTTATCATAGAAAATGATATCAAAATGATAGTAGAACAATATGAGAAGCATCTCTTTAAAGCGCCTACTCATAAAAATAATGTAATGGTATCGCAAATGCTAACAAATACTTTTCATAACCGACAAATCAACAGAAAAGAAACTAAAATTGTTAAAGCACTGCTCAAGAAAGTAACTCAAGATATCAATATGCCTTTGATATATCTTTTTAATGCACATACTCGGGAAATACAAGATATTCGATATAGTAGTGTCATTCCTCAAGAAAAACAAAAGGAAGATAT
>DAOVZS010000276.1 GCA_030635005.1 Thiomargarita sp.
CTTGCTTAATGGACATGTTGCTAAATTAGCATGTGAAACCTGTCATATTACACACCTCCAAGATAATAATGTGGTCCTTAGAGATTGGGTACATCCCACTTGGAATGAAGAAGAAGGCATTTATACGCCAACAGATATTTATCGTTCAGGCGCGACTGGGACTGGATTTACCTTTTTATGGTTTAATGGTAATGGGACATTTTTAGCGAATGCTTTAGGAAATAATCCCAATAAATCAACTGTTTACAATCCATTTCAAGGACTGATTAATCAACAGTCAGTGATTGATGCAGTGCGTGATAAAGCGATCGAATTGCAAAAAACATATCCTGATATTGATATTGAACAATATGTTAAAGCGGCAACGCAACCGTTAAGCCAACTGTCCGATAAATTATTGGCAGAACGTCGTCACATGATTCAAAATAATCTACGTCCGATTATGAATCAGGGAAAAAGTCGCATTTATCCATTTAAATTATTTAATGCCATGATGTATGAAGATATGGGCAATCAAGGTCCTTTTGGGGCTATGATTTTACCTTTCGATTATCCCAGTTATTATGAAACGGGCAATACGATCGAATCCGTTAAAATTGCTATCCAACATCCCATTATAAAACGCATGTATGAAGCCCCTTTTAAATGGTACATGATGGATGAATTCATGTCCTATTTCGGTGTATCACAAGGATGGCGTACCCAATATCCGTTAATAGATAATCAATTGGTCAATGTGGAAGCCCACTGGATGCGTCAAATGGGCACTTTAATGGTCAATCATGGTATTGAAAAAACAGGGAGAGCATGTGAAGAATGTCATCAGTCACAAGGAATTATGGATTTTGAATTTTTGGGGTATTCTCCAGAACGGGTAATTGAGTTGCAACATCTATTGTCAGATTTTTCAGAATAGCAGACACAATCACGCCACACACAATACCAAATACTAATGACAGGCTCATTAAAACAGGTAAGAGATAAAATAAGCCGTCATGGTGAATAAATAACAAATAAGCGACCCAAAATTGTGCCATCATATGTGCCATTGCAGCGACAACACTATATCCGATAGGTCCACACCCCTTTCCAGGTAATTGACTGAGGAGTATAAATGTCAAAGTACTGGCTAATGCACCACTTAAACTCAGTATAAAGGTAGGTGATAAAAATGTACCGATTAATAAGCTACCTGCTACAACACGTAATAAATTAACCCACGTCGCCATACGCCAACCATATAAGATTAAAACAGTAATGGTGATTACATTTGCTAAACCGGGTTTAACACCAGGTATGGGACTGGGTAAGGCACTTTCAGCAATATGAATAGTCACCGCTAAGGCCGTCATCCAAGCAATCCGGTGATCATCTCTCGTGGTTTGGATCACATAACTTTTTTTCACTTTATTAGGCTCATAATGAGTTATACCGTCAAAGAAATATTTTATACCTTACAAGGGGAAGGTTTGCATACAGGACGTGCTGCAGTATTTTGTCGTTTTGCAGGATGTAATTTATGGTCAGGACGTGAACAGGATCGCAATGACGCACTCTGTCAATTTTGTGATACCGATTTTGTAGGAGGAAAAAAATGGGATTCTGCACACAGTTTAGTCGAAAAAGTGGCCTCATACTGGTTATCAACAGATCCCCCTTTTGTCGTGTGTACGGGAGGAGAGCCCTTATTACAATTAGATACGCCCTTAATTAAGGCTTTTCATCGGGCAGGATTTGAAATTGCGATTGAAACGAATGGCACCATAACAGCCCCCCCCCATATTGATTGGATTTGTGTGAGCCCCAAAGCACAGACCCCTTTAGTCTTACAAAGCGGTGATGAATTAAAATTAGTTTTTCCACAAGAACATGCACCGCCCGAAAAATTTCAACATCTTGATTTTAAATACTTTTTTTTGCAACCACTGGATGGAGAAGTGAATAGAGCACGCACACTGCAATATTGTTTAACACATCCACAATGGCGTTTTAGCTTACAAACACATAAAGTATTAGGGATTGCATAATGACGCTTGAAACCACTTATATCAAAAAAATCCTTCAAGCCCGTGTTTATGATGTCGCCAAAAAAACACGTTTAGATCATGCAGACAATCTATCACGACATCTTAATAATCATATTTGGATTAAACGTGAAGATATGCAGCCCGTTTTTTCTTTTAAATTACGCGGTGCTTATAATAAGATTGTTCATTTACCCGA
>DAOVZS010000166.1 GCA_030635005.1 Thiomargarita sp.
AATATCACGAATTTCCCCGACCATCACCACATCGGGATCTTGACGTAAAATGGCGCGCAAACCACGGGCAAAGGTCATATTGACCTTGGGCAAGACCTGCGTCTGGCTGATGCCATCCAGGTAATACTCAATAGGATCTTCTACCGTCATAATATTACGACTATTATCATTTAGATAATTAAGCATAGCATACAAACTGGTTGTTTTTCCAGAACCAGTAGGACCTGTGATAAGAATAACACCGTGTGTTTTTTGCAAAATTTCTTCTAAACGTTTTAAGGTATCCGTTTGCATCCCAAGATGTTTTAAGTCTAATCTTCCTATTTGTTTATCTAGTAAACGTAAGACAACTCTTTCACCGTGTCCACACGGCATAGTGGACACGCGTACATCAACTGCACGCCCTGCAATACGTAACGAAATGCGTCCATCTTGTGGTAAACGTTTTTCAGCAATATCCAATTTTGCCATGACTTTAATGCGTGACGCTAATAACGGTGCTAATACACGACGTGGTTCTAATATTTCACGTAATACACCATCAATACGAAATCGTACAAGCAGTCGACTTTCAAAGGGTTCAATGTGAATATCTGAAGCATTTTCTTTTATTGCCTCGGAAAACAAAGCATTGATGAGACGAATGATAGGCGCATCATCAGCCTTTTCTAATAAATCTTCAGGTTCAGGAAGTTGTTGTGCAACCTGAAATAAATCTAATTCGTCACCCAATCCTTCCATCATTTGCATAGACTGATTGCTTTGCTCATAATGGTTTGTTAGTAACGCATCAAACGCTTCAATTGAAATTTCTTGTAAATTCAACGGCATCCCAACAAACCGTCGGACTTCATATAAAGTATTTCGTGTGATGTTCTGACGATGGCTCAGAGTAGCACTGTGTTCATTTATATGAGTAATGATCACTCCATGACGTTTCGCAAAACTAAAGGGGAGAGAAAGGGGTATCATAAAAAATCATGACCTTTATTTTTGAATGCTTGCTTATTTAAATTGACGCTTCCTACCATTTTAAGATTATACGTACTTTCACTTGATCTAGCTCATGCAAACGTTCAAGAGTAATTGTACTCACTTGCACTTGATGTTTCGTATATAACTGTCCCAGCCATCGTGTTAATGCAGTAAAACTTACCTTCTTAAAATTAACACGTACCTTCGAATTCCCCTTTTTCTCAATACGTTTGTGCACATGATTCAGTGCAGTACCTTGGGTACTTTTATCAATTAAACTTAATAAAGAGTGTTTAACGATATGAGTGGGATGTAAAGTCTCTTGCACTTCAATAGCGGCATTGTTCATCCAATGCAAAGTCACTTTTTGAGCCACAATGATATTGTCCAATTGAGCCCGTGCAATGCTCAAAGGCTCCCATAACAAAGCATATATCAAAATACTCGTTAATATGATTGTTCCTATATTTAAGGTATTACGTTCACGATATGTTAGTTGTGTAAGCCACTGTTTTATCAAAATGTTTTTGAAAAATGGGCATTGGCTGCTTCTGTTTTTTCCAAAACATCCATACCCTGTTTCATATTCATTTCCATTTTAGAAAATTTCTTGTAAATAGCCCAGCCTAATCTATCCAATAATCTTTGTAATAAAGTGGGAAGAAGTAAAGATTGGACAACTTTGGTTAAGTCATGATTAGGGGCCCATTGTTTTAGACGGTGGTAATGAATCAAAGCGTTATTGCGTTCACCATTTATATGGTAATATAAAGCCATCACACTCGTAAAAGCAGTAAATTCCGATAAATGAAAGACAATTCTATCTGGATACAGTAATTTTAAATCCAATTTATTGGCAAAAATTTCAGGTATTTTGGCGTATCTACCATTTCTTAAACATCGAAAAGCATAGTTAGTTTTTGCAAAAAGGTAATCAGGAAATTTTTGATAAATTTCCTCAAGCAGGACATCCGCCTTTTTGACTTGACCGGTTATTTCGTAAGCGATACGTAAATAATTGTAAAACACGGGCACACTTGGATATTTTTGGATCATATCCAGCAAAGGTGAAATAGCATGCTGTGGATAAGTTCTCGCCAGAGTATATAACTCTTTTGTTCGGTTGTTTATGAACGGAGACATTTTTTTTAGACTTTCATGCGGTAAAGCTTCATAAGTAATTTTATAATCTAAATGAATTAATGCTTGTTTTTCTAACAAACGCGTGCTATTTGGTTTTATATTAAAAAAACTCATAAATTAAATTATTAAGCAAAAATGTTGGCTAATCGATTCATCGCTTCTTTTAAATTATCCATGCTTGTAGCAAAGGAAATACGCACATAACCGGGTGCTCCAAAAGCCGAACCAGGCACTAAGGCAATCCCAGATTTTTCAAGCAAGAATTCACTGAGTATGACATCTGTTTTGAAATCCAAGCGCGTCATGAGTGCTTGCATATTTGGAAAAATGTAAAAAGTACCTTGACTGGGCAAACATTTTACACCTTTGATTTTCAGTAAAGCATCTAATACAAAATCATGTCGTTCTTTAAAGGTTTTAATCATATCTTGAATAAAAGATTGATTCCCCTCTAAGGCTGCAAGAGCCGCATATTGAGAAATTGATGTAGGATTAGAAGTACTTTGAGATTGAATCGTTTTCATTTTTTGTATCAATGTTTCGGGACCACCCGCATATCCAATACGCCAACCCGTCATTGCATAGGCTTTAGAGACGCCATTAAGCACAACAGTACGTTCATATAGTTCTGGACAAACATTAACGATATTTTTAAAGGGAAGTCCTTCCCATAAAATATGCTCGTACATATCATCAGTGGCCACAACAACATTGGGATGTTTGCTTAAAACATCTCCTAATTTAGTTAATTCATCAACTGTATAATGTGTTCCCGTTGGATTAGAAGGACTATTAATGATAAATAAGCGTGTTTTCTCAGTAAAAGCACCTTCTAATTGTTCAGGTGTTATTTTAAAGCCTTGCTGAATATTAGCAGCAACTATCACCGGTTTCCCCCCAGCTAACATCACCATATCAGGATAAGAAACCCAATAAGGTGCTGGAATAATAACCTCATCTCCTGGATTTAACAGAGCTTGTGCTAAATTATAAAAACTTTGTTTACCACCACATGAAACCAATATTTGCTTCATGACATATTCCAGTTGATTATCAGTATGAAATTTATTAATAATCGCTTGCTTTAATGCAGGAATACCATCAACAGGTGTATATTTAGTATGACCATTTATGAGTGCTACTATGGCTGCATCTTTAATATGCTGTGGCGTACCAAAATCCGGTTCGCCGGCCCCTAAACCAATAATATTATGACCAGCTGCTCGCATTTCGGCAGCACGTGCTGTGACTGCCAAAGTTGGAGAGGGTTTTATTGCCTGAACACGTTGAGCAATTTGTAAGTTCATTTTTCAGTCTTGCGTAAAATTAGAAAATTAATATTATCATACTCTAATATACAAACAAAATCACCTATAATATATTGAACATTTGAATGTGTTATGATTAATATATTTTAAATCTTTTGTTTTCAAGGAAAAATATGTCAGATTATCTCATAGCCCCTTCCATTCTGTCAGCAGATTTTGCACGTTTAGGCGAGGAAGTCACTCATGTTTTAGCAGCGGGTTCAGATATTGTTCATTTTGATGTTATGGATAACCATTATGTACCTAATTTAACAATAGGACCATTAGTATGTGACGCTTTGCGTAAACATGGGATCACAGCACCTATTGATGTCCATTTAATGGTTAAACCTGTCGATCGTATTATTCCAGATTTTGCAAAAGCGGGTGCAAGCTACATTACTTTCCACCCGGAAGCCAGCGAGCATATTGATCGAACATTACAATTGATACGTGAATGTGGATGTCAAGCAGGTCTTGTGTTTAACCCAGCCACCTCACTGTCATATTTGCAATATGTGATAGATAAAGTGGATATGGTATTATTAATGTCAGTCAATCCTGGATTTGGGGGACAGTCATTTATTCCGTCTACTTTAGAAAAATTACGTGTAGCACGTCAAATGATTGCAGACAGTGGACGTGATATTCGATTAGAAGTTGATGGCGGCGTGAAAATTAATAACATTCGTGACATTGCAGAAGCAGGTGCAGACACTTTTGTGGCAGGATCGGCTATTTTTAATACGCCTGATTATCAAAAAACAATTGATGCGATGCGTGCTGAATTAGCACAGGTACAATCGTGACGCCGAAATTAGTATTAAGTGATTTAGATGGGACCTTAGTAGACACGGTACCTGATTTAACAAAAGCAGTTGATGACATGATGTCACACTTGTATTTACCGAAACGTGGTGAAGAAAAAGTACGACGCTGGGTCGGTAATGGTATTGATCGTCTTGTCAAACGTGCATTACTTGATAGTGATCATGGAGAGCCTGATCCCGTATTATTTAAATCTGCATTAACAGTATTTAAAAAGATATATGCCACTGTTAATGGGCATCATAGTGTCTTATATCCAGATGTAAAAAATACTTTAGATTGGTTAATGTCACAAAACTTTGTATTGGCTTGTGTGACTAATAAAGCAGAACAATTCACCCTACCTTTATTAAAATCTTTAAATATACATCAATATTTTCAGTTAATAGTGAGTGGGGACACTTTAAGCAAAAAAAAACCTGATCCCTTACCTTTATTACATATTGCAGATTTTTTTAAAATTGAACCCTGTGATGCGGTGATGCTAGGCGATTCTATCAATGACGTCAAGGCAGCACGCGCAGCTGGTTTTAAAATTATTTGTGTCGATTATGGTTATAATCATGGAGAGGACATTCACACTGCTAAACCAGATGCAGTGATAAGTTCATTTGCACAATTGCAGTCTATTATCATATAACTTATGGATATGACACCTGAATATTTTTCACAATTAGCATCCGAGGGTTATAATCGTATTCCGATACAGCGGGATATTTTG
>DAOVZS010000192.1 GCA_030635005.1 Thiomargarita sp.
CCATCTAATCTATCTTCTATCGCCATATCAGACCAATAGATTTTTCCATACATCCTTCCCATTTCTGAGAGTTGTTCTGCAGTGACTTCAAAATTCATTTTATCTCCTTTCAAGGTAAACCAAAATCCTTTTAATCCAGTGAGAAAGGATTTTAAGGGTATTGCTAATGAATGTAATAAACCTGTATTTTCTAACAAATCAAATGCTTTTGCTTTTTCTTGGATATGGCTGGCAAAACAGCGCACATAAACGTTATGCTGCTCATTAGATAATTCATTTAAAGACAATAAAATGACTTTTCTAATCAGTATAAATTGACTATGATATACACCTGCAATAGATGTTTCTTTATAACCTAACTTTTTTAAAGTCGATTTTTGTGGTTTTTGTGCACAAAGTATAAAACTTTGTACTTGTTTAGGGTCTTTCTGTTTATGGGCTTTATATAGATAATCATAACTCAAAGTTTGCTGTATCGCTTTCGCATTCAGAGATTCTGTATATTTGAATTCTAATAAAATATCGGTCGCTTGGGTATCTCTAATACCATCTGGTAATAGTGCGAGTTGTTCTGTTGTCCATGCTGTTGATTGGCGTTTGAGTAGTAATATATCGATTCTTGGAGAATCACTCATGATCGGTGCTTCAGGATTTACCGATATATTGACGGGAGAAAGTAAATCTTGTAATAATTTACCCAGTAATTTATGCCATTCAATTGATATTTTCTTTTGCATTTGAATATTTTAAGCTATGAAGTCCCGTTGGGGAAAATTAGACACAAACACAGGCTATTTCTTGTGTTTATGTCTGAAAAAAAAAACCTACCACATCACCACTGCTAATCCTATTAAAGCAATCCCTGTAGGCCATTTCCACATCCAACGAATCACGTCTTCAGTACGATAACGTCCAAAAACATTCGTAATAGAGACTGCAATCAATACTACAGCAAATATTTTGGGTAAAAAAGTCAGCCAGCTCACGCCTCCGCCTAAAAATAACGTCGTATATAAAACACCGACAGTATATAGCTGAAAGCATTGCATAATAAATAAAGAACCCATATATTTACCACTCATTTCAACCATGGGTCCTGTGGCAATTTCTGCAGGTGCGACATAAATTTCAAACGGTTCTTTGCCAAGCATGGCGTACATTGAAATAATGCCTGCTAAGGCTAATAAGGGCATACTGAATAATCCCCAACCGCTTTGTTGTTGAATGGCCACAATTTGGACTAGATTCGTAGAACCATAGCTGATCGCTGCACCTGTGACGACGATAACAAAGGGAATGTCATAAGCCAGCATAGAGGATAAAGCACGTGAAATTCCAATAGAACCATTAGGATTGGCACATTGTCCCACGCCTAATGCCATACCCAGCATGGGTACCATTAATAAATACATAAGCGTCAATAAGTCGCCTTCTGCTGCTAAGCCATCCATACCAGGTACGGGCAAGAAAATTTCAGAAGCAATATACCCACCCAATAACATCATGACTGCAATATCTTGCATATAACCATGTGAAATTTGAGTTTTTTTGGCATATAATTTGACAATGTCATAAATTGGCTGCAAAAAAGGTGGTCCTATACGCCGTTCAATTCTTGCTCTTACTTTACGCATCATCAATACCAGCAGTAAGCCTACCAAAAAAGCGACCAGCGGCATTAAGGTGATATCGATTAACAATTCACTCAACTGTATATTTCCCATAGTATATTCTCAATGTGAACCCATCATCCAAGCCACAGCCAATACTGTTACTATTAATAAATATAGCGGTGTATAACTCACCCGATAGAGACTATGAACCGCACCTGATAACACGTGAGCGAGATGACGTATTCCTTGTTCTAAATTAACAATAGTCCCCCGAAACCAAGGTCCTATCACACGCATGAGACCGGGATAAAAATTATGGGTGTAATTATAGGGCACATCTGCTGACAGAAAATGTCCCCCCGCATAATTATCCCATTGATGGGTAATAAAACGTCGATTGCCTAGAAAAAAGATAATCGCTCCAATCCCCACGCCATAAAAAAAGATTCCTGTCACCCATAGCATATTTAGGCTTCCATTATGCCAAATAATACCGCCAATATGATATGGAATGGTGGCATAGCCTAAGGCAGCTTGTGCTGTTTCAACCAAAGATAACGATAATCCAGGTAAGAAACCGGTGATAAATCCAATACCCGCCAAAGCCAGCATGGGCACAGTCATTGTCCACGGCACTTCTTTAATCTCATAATGTTCTTTACGCAATTGCCCTAAGAACATATTATGAATAAGTTTATACACACTTAAAATCGTGCCTAATGTACTGATTGAGGCTGCTATCAATAATAAGGGCATATGTGCTTCTAAAAGACTCTTATAAATCAGCCATTTAGAGACAAATCCATTCATAGGCGGTAACCCTGCTAAGCCAATAATCCCCATGAGTAAGGCAACATATGTCAATGGCATGCGTACAATTAATCCGCCTAAACGGTCTAAATCCGTAGTTCCTGTGCGATAGAGTACTGCGGTGACTGCTAAAAATAAGGCAGCTTGATACGTGGCATAATTAAAGACATGTAATAATCCACCTGCCACACTCATAGGGGTTGCGATCACAAAACCTAATAACATAAATCCCCCCTGCCCAATGCCATGCCATGCTAAGAGTAAACGGGCATCACTTTGTTGTAAGGCAATAAAGGTGGGGATAATCATCGTCAAAGCAGCAATCCAAGCTAATAAACTACGGGCATCTAAAAAGGTAAAAGGAATGGTCATTTCAACCAGATGCGCGATGCCGATCGGCTTTAAGAAGATTAACGCTAAAGCAAATAAACCCATACGAGCCGAAATCGCACTGAGAAACGCTGCATTTGCGCCCGGTGTTTCAGCATACGCATCTGCTTGCCACAAATGAAAAGGCATCATGGCCATTTTGACCGCAAAACCACCGCCCATCAGTAATAGGATTGCCCATAATATTGAGGTCGGGAGCTGGGGAAACTGTGTCCAAAATTGTGTAAATTCCAAAGATCCGACATGGATATCAATTAATACAATTCCCGCTAAAATGGCCATCGCCCCGCTCATGGCATAAATCAAATAACGAAAAGCCGCCTTAGCCGCCTTGCCCCCCCGATGCGTCATGATTAAATAGCTTGCCCAACTCACCAATTCCCATCCAATAAATAAACTGAGAAAATCAGCACTAGACAACATTATTAACATCGCCAAAACATTGAGTGCTAAAGAAATATGCTGTAATCGCATATCTTTTTGACTTTTGCCAAATGCGCCTGCGGTATACCAAGATGAAAAAAAGGCAATCATTACCGTAATCAGAGCAAAAAACCAGCCAAATCCGTTTAATTCCCAATGTATGAGATGCTCAAATACTGTAAATGATACGGAAAGCGTTTGGGGTAAACTATCCCATAATGCAAAAAGTACCCCTAATTGCGTTGCATATGCAATAGTCGCTATCCAACCTGCATAAGGTTTAGATCCTATCCAAAAGCTTAATGCTACGGTGAATAAGGATAATAAGAGTAATAAATTGAGTAGATTCATATTATCTCAACTTTCAAAAAATGATAAGGATGGCATTTAAGACAAGATAAGTCAAAACACACCTTGCAGGTTTTCGTATTGTAGGGTGGGGTAAGTGGGCACCCAGTTCTCAAACTTTAGCCAATATTTAAGAAAGGATTGAGGCTTACCTAGGGGGTTGCCCCTAGGGTTGTATTTATGCGTTATTTAGGTTCTTTCTCAATACTTGCGAGATATGCTTTGATATCTTTTGCTGACATGCCTTGTAATCTGTCATGTGATGAGAATTGTGTAACCACTTCACTTGCTGAGAATTGACTCACTACATCATGTGCTGAGAATTGGCTCACTACATCACTTGCTGTCATGCCTTGTAGTCTGTCATGTGTAGCCATGCCTTGTAATCTGTCACTTGCTGCCATGCCTTTCAATCTATCACTTGCTGCCATGCCTTTCAATCTATCACTTGGGTCTAATAAGTACAAATGCTCTTTTGTAAATTCCTTGGTAAATTCAGTCATGTTATAAGGCATTTTTCCTCCCTTTACTTTGTATAATGCATACAGTTGATTTAATATTGCTTGCTCTTCTGGACAGTGCCATTGGTAGTTGTCATTGCCAAAAACAAAGCCTTCCTCTTGACTGCTAAATAATTGCCATAACGCATTTTGAG
>DAOVZS010000013.1 GCA_030635005.1 Thiomargarita sp.
ATAAGGAGATCAGAGGTGGTATCAAATTCTGTAATATTATCACTGATAAATAAGGCAGTACGTTGCCAATCACCTTGAGGAGAAGCGGGATAAGTCGCCACTTTATGCACTACTGCATCTAACTCAACTTGTGTTTGTACAGGAATACGCCCTAAAAACATATCAGGGAGTTGATCATCACCGCTAATACTGACAAACCAATTATCACGTGACGTCTCTCCTGCTATATACGTATGAAATGTGGGGGTAGGTAGATAATTGATACCATGTCCTAATTCGTTCAAAGTATCTTGATTGGCATCACCCACTAAGACGACATACGCCCGTGTTCCCCCATAATTATTATAAGCATAGCTCAGAAAATCCTTAATAGCTTGCAGATCTATCAAACCATGACTAAATTCATCATAAATATCAGACACTGGCACATCCATCACGTTTAAACCACGTGCTGCAATGATATTTTGAAATTCTGTGACGTCAAAGCTGTCATGATGAATGATAAAATAATCTACTTGATGACAGGCAGTTTGTAATACTTTGGCAGGCATATCTAAACTTATTTCTGCAGGTGAAAGCAAATTATCTGTTAAACTGAAAGCATAAAAGGCTTTAGCGCCCGTTTCTGTATACTCTAATTGATACGCTTCTGTATTATTATCTGTGATAACCACGCCTGTCAATGCGACGACTTGTTGCGGATGAGTCACATCAAGTACTAATAAATCAGATTGGGTAAAACCAGACACTGTCATTTGATATTGTGCGATTGATTCTGTTTTAAAATGCAATTGATTTTGTGTTGTCTGTGTGGTGGCTAAATAGTCAATTTCTGCCCAGTTAAGCATCACAGTATCGACTGTTGCACCTGTATCTCCTACTGAGAGTAACGTTAATGTATTTGTACCTTCTAATAATTGAGATTGTGGAATTGTCACTTCTTGCAAAAACACTGCTTGCCCATTCCATTCAGCATCACTAATTTCAATATCATTCAGTAAAATTTTTGTATGATGATCAGGTGCAATAAAAATGGTATCTGTTCTTCCCTGTAACATGATACGAACGGTTGCATTTCCTGTTGTTTCAGCAACAAAGGGTAACTCTATTGTAATATCTTTGGATTCAGTGGCCGCTATTGTTTCCCAAAATAAATGATCTTTACCAATACTCTCATTCATTCTTTCCCAGTATATAAGGTTTTTTTCAACATGTACTGTTTGTTTAGAAGCAGTCAACTGAGGCACGAGGGTAATTGGCGTCGCCTCTCTAAATTGAACACGTGTGCCCCCATTAATATTAAGAGATAACCAATAAATATTGTGACGCGTATAATGTGTTTCTATCGATTCCGCATAAAAATACAAAACATCATTAGGTCCAAATAAACCATCTTCCCCCCCTGCAATAAATAGGGCAATGCTGTTGCCTTGATGTGTTAAATCAAGCTCATGTGCTGATAAACCTGGAATATTTAAAGGCCCTAATGTGTCTTCTACCACCTGTAACACTTCAGCATATGTCAGTGTATAGACACCTGTTTTATCAATACGCAATTTAATGGCAATAGGCGGTGTTGGACAATCTAATCTTGCAGAAGCGGTACGCTGTAGTATGCGTTGGCTGGTGCTATCATTAATGAGTAAATGGTGTAACATTTGGTCAAAAGCAGCAGATTGTTCTTGTACCTGCTGAGAAGTGCGCGTATTATTTATAAAATTTATTTTGACGCGTAAACGTTTGTATACTTCAATTGTGCGTGTCACAGGATTATGTCGTACAGGAAAAAACTGTATTTGGGCTACATTTTGATCGCGAATTTTGCCTGTCATGCCAATTTTAGCAGTTATTGCCGGCAATAATCGGTCATCCTGATAACTGTGTGCATTTTCAATGTATAAAGCCTGTTCAATATTGTCGGGATTAAAAGTGGGGACGGGGGGTAATAAGTAACCCATTTGTGTTTCAAATTCAGAATCTAATATTTCTAATTGTATGTGACTATTATCAGGAATAGCAATGAATACGCCCCGAAAAGGCAATTCGGGATCTCCAACGTCACTCATAGAACCTGTGCCTGCAATGGATAAGGCTTGATACCACTTACCAGACAATTGTTGTTCAGAAATAACGGGTGTAGACAGTATTAACTCTAAAATAACAGATTGGGCGTTAGACTCAATGACAGTGATCTCTGTGGCATAACTTGGGACAATAAATAGACTGATTAAAAGTCCCCCCAAACATCTTAATATGGGTGATTTTGACATAATATTTTTGGTCTCATTAATGAACACTCTTCAAAAAATGATATAATAACACACTAACATCATTTCAAATAGGAGCAAAACAGATGATTAATAGTAAATTTCCTATACTAGTTGCTACAGCCTTAGCACTTCCTATCGTCACATACGCTGATATTAAGATTTATGGTCAAATTGGGGCGGAAGCAGCGAGTGTGGAATACGCAGGCGGTGAAGCGGGGGTTAATAGAGGTGTTATCAGTAATAGCCTTTCCTTTACAAAAGACTCTGATAATATGGATCGTCAAACGTTAACACGAGATCGATACGGTAGCATTCTCAATGATGGTCCTAACCTTATTGGTTTAGATTTCACGGGGAAAGACAAAATACAAGGTTTAACCCCTGTTGCTCGTTATCGGACTACTTTTCATACTACTAATAATTCAGGATTCAATCCAGGATTAGAAGCGTGGGTAGGCTTAAAAAATTCATTTTTTCAAATGAAATATGGGAAATTGCGGGGAGCTTACCGAAATGCGAAAGGCCTGATTGATCCTTGGATATATACTTCTATGCAAGCCCGGGGAACAGGGGGTGGTTTATCAAGTGGACGATATAACGAGGTACATTGGAATTGGAATGAAACGGGAAGGCGTGATGTGGTGGCACAAGACGATGGCACAGTGGGAATTGAACATGGACGAGCTATCGACACTTCCGGTTTAATCCATAATAGTGATATTCCTGGTGCGTTGGAACTTGGAATAAAGCAAGGTCCTTTTGGAGCAAGATTACAAATTATGGGTGATGATGCAGCTGATAAGAATGGTGGTAATCTGGAATTAAAATTTACCCTACCAAATTTGGTTGTTTGGAGTCATGCTGCTTATTTTGATCAAGGTGAGAATGCAAATGATTTAATTGGGGGAGCACAATGGAATAATGAAACTTTCTTTAACTGGAAAGCCGGTGTTCAATATCGGGTAATCACCTCTTTAAAACTGGCCATTCAATACGAAAAAGCTGAATTGGGTACTTTTGATAATAATCCTAATGGCGGGCAATACTTGATCACTTCTTTTGATTACACCGCTAACAGTATTACCTTTGCAGGTTGGATATCTAAGTATTTTTCTGATATTGAAGAACAGCATAAATTGATGGATATTGATGGTCAAATTTTAGATGAAGATGTGGTAAGTTGGACGCTTGGGGTTAAATATCATTTTAACAAAGATGCTCATGTCTTCATAGGTTATCGTGATACAAACAGCGATAATGACTATCGTGATGAAAATGTGGTGTCTGCTGGTATGCTTTATAAATTTTAATAACTCTTTGGAGAAAATTTTGATATGGAACCCAAAATTATTTGGTTGTTCATTTTTGTGACTTTATATTGGTCATATTGCATTTTTTGGGGCATTAAAGGTGCTCTTTCCGCTAAAACTGCCAGTGATTATTTTATTGCTGGACGTTCAATTTCCGTATGGGTTTTTGTGCTGGCGGCTACCGCTACCTCATTTTCTGGTTGGACGTTTATGGGACATCCCGGATTATTGTATCGTGATGGATTTCAATATGCATACGCCTCTTTTTATGCGATTACCATTCCATTTACAGGGGTTATTTTCTTAAAACGGCAATGGATGTTAGGCAAACATTTTGGTTTTATTACACCCGGTGAGATGTTAGCGACTTATTTTAAGTCTGATTCTGTACGTATTCTGGTTGTTTTAGTAGCCCTTGTCTTTTCTATCCCTTATTTAGGTATTCAATTGCGTGCTTCTGGTTTCCTATTTAATGTGCTGACTGATGGTATTTTAGATATTAATGTGGGCATGTGGTTACTGTCTGGCGTTGTGATTTTATACGTTGCTTCAGGTGGTTTACGAGCCGTGGCGTATGTCGATACGTTACAAGCTATTTTGCTTGCCTTAGGTATTGTCGCGATTGGGATTATTGCGATGCACTATGTCGGTGGTTGGAACCAGTTGAATGAAGGGATTAATGCATTGGCACAAATGGATACTAACCGAACACCGGATGGCTATAGTCATTATATTGCGATACCTGGGGTTATCCAATTTGTCAGTAATGGTCCCAGTGCGATGGGCGGGCAGTGGACAGGTATTATGATTTTGACCTATATGTTTGCTTTAATGGGCATTCAATCAGCCCCTGCTTTCACCATGTGGTCATTTGCGAATCGTAGCCCGAAACCCTTTGCACCGCAACAAGTCTGGGCTTCTTCTTTTGTTATTGGATTTATTCTGTTTGTATTCACAGCGATGCAAGGGCTAGGAGCTCACTTTTTAGGGGCAGATTTAACATTTTTAGCAGCACATCCTGAACTCGTGAATAATGTGATGGGAACGGGCTTAAATGGTCTCGATCTCATGGATTCAGAAGGAAAACAGGGTATGTTAGTCCCTCAATTGATTAGCCTCATTTCTGAAAGTGCGCCTTGGTTAGTGGGCATCTTATCAGTGTGTGCACTTGCAGCGATGCAGTCTACTGGAGCTGCTTATATGTCTACAGCAGGGGGGATGTTGACCCGTGATATTTTAAAACACTATATTCTACCCAACGCAACACATGGTCAACAAAAATTTTGGGGACGTATAGGAGTTGTTGTGATTGTATTATTAGCTTTGGTTGTGGCTACAACTGCTAAAGATGCTTTAGTGTTATTGGGTGGACTTGCAGTTGCTTATGGTTTTCAAATGTTGCCTGCTTTGATTGCCGTATGTTGGTGGCCATTTTTGACGCGACAGGGTATTGTGGTCGGTTTGATTGCAGGTTTACTGGCAGTCACAATGACTGAAAATATAGGGGCAACTCTTTTCGGTGTTTTAGGCATGGATCCATTATGGGGACGGTGGCCTTTAACGATACATTCAGCAGGTTGGGGTATCTTTTTTAATTTAGGACTTGCCGTGATCGTATCTGCGATGACTCAAAATAAAGAAGCCTTAGCACACCGTATGACTTTTCACAACTTTTTACGTGAACATGCCAGTTTACCTGAAGCCAAAAAAGCGTTGGTTCCCATTGCGTGGATTATTACAATTGTGTGGTTTTTCTTCGGAATTGGTCCGGGTGCTGTGATTGGTAACTGGATATTTGGTAATCCAAATGATGCCAGTACTTGGTTATTTGGTATACCTTCTATTTGGGCGTGGCAATTACTATGGTGGGCTTTAGGTGTGTTCATGATGTGGTTTTTAGCTTACAAAATGGAATTATCTACGGTACCTCATAAAAAAGTCATCCCTTTATATGATGATATTGGTGATGTGCATGTTGATAAAGCTTAATTGACATGTATGTACGCTCTCCTGGATTTTAGGAGAGTGATAATTCAGGTATAAAGATATCTGTAAATTCTGATTCTAACAAGATTTGTTCTTAACTATGGATACCTGTATCTCATGTATATTGATTTCATTTGTGTGGGACAAAAAATGCCTGTGTGGGTAAAAACAGCTTTTGAAGACTATGCAAAACGATTACCTGCAAATTATCACTTTAAATTGATTGAAATTCCTTTACGAAAACGTCTTAAAACTGCTAACATCATTCATTTGCAACAGCAAGAAAGTGAGAAAATGTTAGCAGCGATTAAACAAGATGCCTATGTTATCGCTCTTGATGAACATGGAAAATCATGGAATAGTGTACAATTATCACATCATTTAAAATCTTGGATACAAGATTATAATAGAATAGCCTTATTAGTAGGAGGTCCCGAAGGCTTATCAACAGAATGTCTACAAAAAACACAACAACATTGGTCATTATCTACATTAACTTTTCCACATCAAATGGTACGCGTCATTGTTGCCGAACAATTATACCGTGCATGGAGTATATTGAATAATCACCCTTATCATCGGGTTTGATATTATGATTTATCTCGCTTCTTTATCACCCCGTAGATGTGAATTATTAGAACAAATCCATATTGAATACCAACAAGTCGCAATCAAAATTGATGAAACACCCTATCCAAATGAAATGCCACAAGCCTATGTCTCCCGTTTAGCTTTAACCAAAGCCATAGCTGGACGCTTAGCCGTATCTACAAGCCTTCCTGTATTAGGAGCCGATACAGTCATCGTATGTGAAGGACAATTATTTGGAAAACCAATAGATAAATCTGATGCAAAAAAAATGCTCAGACAATTATCAGGCAGAGGTCATCAAGTGATGACAGCGGTAGCATTGGTAAGTACAAAATATGAACGACAACGTTTAAATATTAGCACTGTTTATTTTCGACATCTCTGCGAATCAGAGATACAAGCTTATGTGGATACCAATGAACCTTTGGATAAAGCAGGCAGTTATGGCATTCAAGGACGAGCCAGTATCTTTATAGAACGTATTGAAGGCAGTTATTCCAGTGTAATGGGTTTGCCCTTATTTGATACTGCAATATTATTAACAGAAAGTGGGATGGCAGTATTTTAAAGCAGGCTTGATCCGAGCACTTTAAGCCCTTATATATAATAATTGTGATTTTTATTATTTTTACAGACTAAGGAAAAAAAGATTTATGAAAAAATACCTATTACCAACAATCGTGTCATTAACTGCATGTAGCTATGTCATAGCACAAGAGCCAGTCACACCAGAAGTCGCCCCACTTGTCATCACAGAACAGGTGCCCGCCCCCGTGCCCGCACAAACAGTAGCTCCTGTAAAAACAACATCACCTGCAATCACACAGCCTGCACCTAATCTGTCTATGCATACAGCAGTAGAACAACAGATTAAAATGATGGAACAACAAAAGGCTTTAATGATAAAAGAGATGGAACAACACAAAGCGCTCATGGTAAAAGAGATGCAACAACAAAGAGCACTTATGGAAAAACAGATTGCACAACAAAAAGCACAAATGAAACAAACACGGGAGAGTATCAATCAGATTCGACAAGCACACAGTCCAGCAGAACGTCAGCGTTTAATGGATGAAATGCAAAAATGTCAACAAGAAATGCGTGAGCAAATGTGGAAAGAAAGTGGCATGATGCAAGAAGTATATAATACTCCTGCCCAACCCGTCTGGAGACATTCACAGATGCCACAATATGCGCCCAGAGTTCAGTATGCGAATCCTTATAATAGACCCAGATATTTCCGTAATTCCATGCAACAACATAGAAGCGTGATGGAAAAACGCTTGGAAAATATTGAAAATATGCTTAAAGAATTATTAGAAACCACGAAATAAATAATTAAACATCTCCGTTGTTCATAAGCAGAACAACGGATTTTTTCTTTAATCCATTCCTTCCTACCCAATCAAAAAGAGTATCCAATAATGAAAGAAGATCTCAGAGAAAAAATACGAGAAAATCTACTATCAGGAAGTACTTGGTTAAGATTTATTTTTATGGTCTTGTATGCAATCATGTTTTATTTTGCCATATGGATTGTAGGCATCATGATACTGTTTCAATTTGGAGTAGTGCTTTTAACAGGAAAACTGAATGAACGCATACTTCCAGTTGGTTTAAGTTTGAGTACATATATTCATCAAATACTATTATATCTGACTTATAATAGTGATGAAGAACCCTTTCCGTTTAGCAGTTGGCCCAGCATACCCGAATATAACATCGAGGAAAAGGTAGTCACACTCAATAAAGAACCAGAACCACCGCAAAAGCCGCCAGCAGAATAATGATTGCTTAATCACTTATGCCACATTTTGTTCATCTACATTTACATACAGAATATTCACTGGTTGATGGCATTATCCGCATCAAACCTTTAATAAAAACTATGCGGGATTTTGGAATGCCCGCATGTGCTATCACAGACCAAAATAATCTTTTTGCCTTAGTAAAATTTTATCGTGCAGCACGTGCACAAGGCATTAAACCTATTATTGGTGTGGATATACGACTGCATCAAAATAATAAACCCGCCCCAAATCTTGTTTTATTATGTCAAAATAATACTGGTTATCGCAACCTTACCCGTCTTATTTCACGTTGCTATACAGAAGGACAAGTTGACAGCATTCCATATTTACATCAATCTTGGCTTCAGGGAGCAACGGATGGTTTAATTGCATTATCAGGTGGACATACAGGTATCTTAGGGCAAGCCTTATTAGCAAAAGACAATCAGCGTGTAAAACAACAATTAGAAGAATGGAAATTTTTATTTCCCAATCGTTTTTATCTTGAATTGCAACGCACCTCCCGCCCTAATGAAGAAGAATATATCCATGCAGCTGTAACACTCTCTTTAGAAACAGGTATCCCTGTAGTTGCCACTAATGATGTCTGTTTTTTAAAACAAAAAGATTTTGAAGCCCATGATGTACGAGTCTGTATTCATGATAATGATACAATTGCCGATCAAAAACGCCCACAACGTTATACGCCACAACAATATTTACGTAGCCCAGATGAAATGGCAGAATTGTTTGCCGACATCCCAGAAGCCTTAGAAAATACTTGGAATATTGCACAACGGTGTACGGTGGAACTCACCTTAGGCAAAAATTATCTGCCCAATTTTCCCGTACCTAAAGATTTAACGATTGAAGAATATTTTCGTCAACAATCCCGTATTGGGTTAGAACAACGTTTAGCCTCTCTTTTTAATACCAGCCACGAAGATTTTGAAACATTACGTCGTCCTTATGATGACCGTTTAACACTTGAATTAGATGTCATTTTGCAAATGGGATTTCCAGGATATTTTCTCATTGTGGCAGATTTTATCCAATGGGCAAAGGATAATAATATTCCAGTAGGACCCGGACGTGGTTCTGGTGCAGGATCATTGGTCGCATACGCACTGAATATCACCGATTTAGATCCGATTCATTACAATCTACTTTTTGAACGATTTTTAAATCCTGAACGGGTCTCCATGCCTGACTTTGATATCGACTTTTGCATGGAAGGACGTGATGATGTGATTGCCTATGTCGCAAAACGTTACGGACGTGATCATGTCTCACAAATTATCACCTATGGCACGATGGCTGCTAAAGCGGTGATTCGTGATGTGGGACGTGTATTTGCACATCCACATGGATTTGTAGACAGAATCGCAAAACTCATTCCTTTTGAAGTTGGCATCACACTGGAAAATGCTTTAAAACAAGAAGAAGCCTTACGCACTCTTTACGAAAAAGATGATAATGTGCGTACCCTAATAGATATGGCTCGTCAATTAGAAGGGATTACGCGCAACCCCGGAAAACACGCAGGTGGCGTAGTTATCGCACCGTCTGCATTAACAGATTTTACCCCATTGTATTGTGAAGAAGATGGGACAGATTTAATGAGTCAATTTGACAAAGGCGATGTCGAAGCCGTGGGCTTAGTCAAATTTGACTTTTTAGGATTACGAACGCTCACTATCATTAAATGGGCTTTAGAAACCATTAACTATTTTGGCGACACGCCAATTGACATCTTAAAAATTCCATTAGATGATCCAGAAACGTATCAATTATTGAAAAAAGGCAATACTACTGCTGTATTCCAATTAGAATCATCAGGCATTAAAAAGCTGATTCGGAATTTGCAACCTGATACATTCGAAGACATTGTTGCTTTAGTCGCCTTATATCGCCCTGGACCATTGCAATCAGGCATGGTAGACGATTTTGTTGAACGTAAACATGGACGTGCGAAAGTTGAATATCCACATCCCGATCTCCAAGCGATTTTACAGCCAACTTATGGCGTGATTGTCTATCAAGAACAAGTCATGCAAATTGCTCAAGTATTAGCAGGTTATAGCTTAGGGGGGGCTGATTTATTACGCCGAGCAATGGGAAAAAAAGTCGCTTCGGAAATGGCAAAACAAAGAACAATATTTACACAAGGTGCAGTTGATCGGGGCGTGAAAGAAAAAATAGCCACCTCTATTTTTGACTTGATGGAATTGTTTGCAGCATATGGATTTAACCGTAGTCACAGTGCCGCTTATGCACTAATATCCTACCAAACTGCTTGGCTCAAAGCCCATTATCCTGCCGCTTTTATGGCAGCGGTGTTATCAGCAGATATGGATAACACGGATAAAGTCGTGATGTTAATTGAAGAATGTCACAGCATGCGACTTAAGATATTACCCCCCAATATCAATGAATCTTTATATAAATTTTCTGTCCCTGATGATCAAAATAAATCCATTATTTACGGTTTAGGTGCTATTAAAGGTGCAGGTGAAGTCGTCCTTCAAGGCATTATTGCAGAACGCATTAAAAATGGACCTTTTCACGATTTATTTGAATTTTGTCGACGGATTGTCTCCTTTAAAGCCACGCGACGTATTTTAGAACCCTTAATAAAATCAGGCGCATTAGAAAAATTAGGACCTAATCGTGCCGTCATGATGGCTTCTTTAGAAAATGCAATTAAATCAGCAGAACGACATTTTAAAGATAAAGCGGCAGGGCAAAATGATATTTTTGGGACTAAAAAAGTAGTCACAAAAGAAGAACAGCCCTTTGAAAAGAATATTGTGCCTTGGAGCAATACTGAGATTTTAAAAGGCGAGAAAGAAAGTTTAGGTTTTTATTTAAGTGGACATCCCATTACACCCTATGTCTCTGACTTAAAACGTTTAATTGACTGTCAAATTAGAAATTTAAAAGCAACAGAACGGAAAAAAACAGTACGTATTGCAGGATGGGTGCTTACTTTACGTGTTAAAAATAGCCACAAAGGACGCATGGCTTTTATGAGTTTAGATGATAATACAGGACGTATAGAAGTCAGAGTGTATTCTGAGGTTTATAATACAATACAAGAGATTTTAGCAAAAGATGTATTATTAATTATTGAAGGGGAAGTTCGTGCAGATGAATATAGTGGCGGATATGGGATGATAGCCACTAAAGTGTTTACTTTTGACATGGTACGAGAGGCTTCTGCTAAACGGGTAGAATTATTGATTTCAACCACAGCATCACGTACTTTTGCCAAGAAATTAACATCTATGCTCGCTCAATCAAAAGGCACTTGCCCTGTTTTCATTCAATATCATTGTGCTGAAGCAGTAGTCAAGCTGGCATTGGGCAAGAATTGGCGTGTTTTACCACGTGTTACTCTGCTTCAGGATTTGGATAAGTTACTTGGAGAGCATAAAGTTAAAATTAGTTATTAGCCTTCAAATGAGAAAATGCAGAAAATGCAGGTTTATCATTGATTTTTACAGATTTATCAATATCTCTTGCATTTTTGCCTTGTGCACTCATTTCTTGAATTCTTGGTAAAATAGCACGATACGATTTGATAACTTGCAAGATCGCGATACCATCTTCTGGAACACTGGTAATTTGAGTCGCCGATGCTTCTGCCTTAGCGAACCAGTGATCAGCTTGTACTCGGTTTGCATCTTTAGCACGTATCACATAATTTTTAAACTGATGAATGGCATGACCATATCCTAAAAAATACTCAACTTCCTCTGCAGCACTCCAACTATGCTGATTCCATAGAGTCGCCAATCCTTCTATTGCCTTTTTATCACGGATTTTCACTATTAAATCAATTTGACTCGCTGGGAGTCTATTCATAATCATGGTTTGAATGGTGACAAGCGTCATCTTGTATTTACGGACAATTTTTGCAATTTTATCCAAAGCCATTTTTTCATCATAGCTAGGTCCCATTTTCCGAAAAGCTTTGATAGCATCTTGTGCATCAATAAAATGATTATGAGCTCTAGAACAATAAGAATATTTGCTACGTAATAAACAATTTTTAAACTGATGGATAGCAGCCCCATAACCTAAAGAACGCACTATTCCCATAATAGACGATTGTTTACTATCGTATGTAAAACCTGTTATTGGGAACAATAAAGTCAATAGCATCATCAAACCAGTCACTTTTTTCATAAAGCGGTGTACTCCCTTTGTTTTTAAATACAAGAAATATCAATGTTAAAACAAAATGTTCTTTCACAATCATATACTTGGCATCGCATTTTCAATATCGCATTACGTCACAAGCGAGAAATTATTTTAGCACATATTATTGCGATAATTGCAACGTTGTTAAGCGTCCCTATTCCTTTACTTATGCCCTTATTGGTTGATGAAGTCTTACTCAATCAACCTGCAACATTAGTGCATACAATCAATGCGATCTTTCCTGTCGCTTGGCACGGACCTATTTTAATCATTTTAGTCATCACCCTATTAAGCATGTTGTTACGTTTTATGAGCTTAATTTTGAGTGTCTGGCAAATGCGTCAATTTACCATTATTGCCAAAGACGTGATTTATCGTATGCGTCAAAGTCTGATCAATCGTATACAACATGTATCGATGGCAGAATATGAAACTTTAGGCAGTGGACAAGTGATTTCTCATTTTGTTACGGATTTAGACACCTTAGATCAATTTATTGGTGTGAGTATTAGTAAATTTCTGATCGCAGTATTCACGATTTTGGGGACTGCCATCATATTATTATGGATACACTGGCAATTAGCGCTATTCATTTTTTTACTCAACCCCATTGTAGTGTATAGTACAATCCATTTAGGCTATCAAGTCAAAAAATTAAAAAAAAACGAAAATGAAGCCTATGCCACTTTTCAACAAACGCTCACTGAAATATTAGAAAGCATCCAACAGATCCGTGCTTATAATCGTGAACACTACTATTTAGATAAAGTCACAGAAAGTGCCCATAAAATTAAAAATTATGCGATTGCGTATGCTTGGAAAAGTGATGCTGCCAATCGCGCCTCCTTTAATGTTATTTTATTAGGCTTTGACATGTTTAGGGCCATTGGCATGTTAATGGTTATCTTCTCAGATTTAAGTATTGGACAAATGTTTGCTGTATTTGGTTACCTGTGGTTTATGCTTGTACCTATGCAAGAAATTATTAGTATTCAATACAGCTATCACAGTGCTACAGCGGCCTTGCAACGTGTCAATACCCTATTTGCTTTATCCTGGGAACCCCATTATCCACATATCACTAATCCCTTTAAAAATCAAAGAACGACAGCAGTACGCTTAGAAAATATTTGTTTTTCTTACAATCAAGGAGAACGGGTACTTGACCATATCTCCTTAGAGATTAAAGAAGGTGAAACCGTTGCTTTTGTGGGGGCTAGTGGAGGCGGGAAAACGACTTTAGTCCAAATAATCTTAGGCTTATATCTCCCGCAATCGGGAAAAATTTACTTTAATAATGTCCCCGTCACCCAGATTGGTATGGATATTGTACGTGAACATGTCGTGACAGTCTTACAACATCCGGCTTTATTCAATGACACACTTCGTATGAATCTGACTTTAGGACGTGAATTATCTGATGAACAATTATGGCATGCAATAGACATCGCTCAACTCACAGACACCGTTAAAAATATGGAAATGGGTTTAGAAACCCCATTAGGACAACGTGGGGTACGTTTATCTGGAGGACAACGACAACGCGTCGCAGTGGCCAGAATGATACTGGTCAATCCGAAGGTAGTGATTTTAGATGAAGCCACATCTGCCCTAGATACTGAGACAGAAAGCAAATTACATACAGCACTCAATAAATTCCTCAAAAATAAAACAACCATCATCATTGCACATCGTCTCAGTGCCGTAAAACAGGCAGATCGGGTATTTGTATTTGATAAGGCACAGATTATTGAAGAGGGACAACATGAACATCTCATTCAAAAAAAAGGCTTGTATGCAAAATTATATGGTAGCCATTAATTGAAAAACGGAATATAGGGGGAAAGAACAGAATCCCCCCAAATATTCACTTACTCATAATCATTGATTTCATTTTTGCATTGATGTTAACACGATAATCATAAGCACTTAAAATGACACCGTCTTGAGCACGAACTAATTTTACATTAACATAAACAGCTTCTTTACTTGCTTTGGCATAAGTTCCTACAACCACTACATGAGCATTATGTTGAACACTAATATTCTGTAATGCTCTTGATAAAAGAAATTCTCCTTTTGTTTCTTGAACAAAGACACTATCAGTACGCATTTTAAGCTCTTTTACCTTATAGCCCTGTTGAACTAAACGTGAACTGATTTGTTCAGATACCATTCTCCCAAAAGTAGAAGATTTTGAAAGATTATTAATATCAACAAGACTGGTGACTAAAATAGGATGCCTTGCTGAAACATCGGAAGTTTTAACACTTCTTAAAAGCATATCAGTGGCATTATAACTGCTACGAACTAAATTCTCACTACTTGTAAAATAGCTACAACTTGTCATGAATACACAAAGTATACTGGCACAAAATAAAGTTGCTTTCATTGTTGACTCTCTACTTTATAAAGTTTAGAAGTTTTGGACTGATAATGATCAGCATCCCCCCCATTAATATAGTAAATACGTGAATATCCAAAAATGTATTGTTTATTTCTCAGGACTGATGTGGTGATAATGACTTCCGTATTCGTTGATTTTGGTAACATATAATCAGAAATGCCCTTAGAATCAGCCATGAGAGCAAGTGGAATAGTTGCCAATATTGGATGGCTTATGTGTTCTATAGCACGTTCAACTATCCATATCCCACCTGATAATAAGGTAAAAAACCCCGGGGGTTGATATTTGAGCTGACGATCTTTATGATGAATCACCTGCATATTATACTTCAGAATAAGAGTCTCCGGATCATTCTCATTGCCACATTCTGATGCCTCTAAACAAGTGCTATCCAAGATCACTAATTTTTGTTCTATTAATCTACTGGTCAATAATTGAAAAAATGCTATTCCAAATGGATTATCTGCTTGAGTCTCATCTGATTTTACAAATAAAGAAGGGACTATCTCAGCATTAGGAAATGTTTTTTCTATCGTTTTTCTCAAACGTTGTGCAACATCATGTGCTAAAATATCCCAATGCTGAGCAGCATGTAATTTATCTTGTGTCACTCTTGGGGCAGCAGTAGCCACAGGGATGACGGGTGGGGAGCAACCTACTAATAAGGTAACAGTTGCTATTAATGTGAACAAAAAAATTTTCATGAAAGTCCCTCTCAAATTTTAAATAAATGACAATGCAATCAGATGTATTAAAGTTTAATACTCGTTTTTTAGTTATCTGTTAGGATATAGTTTTGGTTTAATAACTTTGAAACTAAATTCATTCGTTGCTTAAACTTTCGGACTAATGGACTATTATCTGCTTCTGGATTGACAATTTCTGGCACAATGATAAGCACTAATTCTGTACGTGTCTCTACCATTTCTGTTGAAGCAAATAGATTACCAAATATAGGGATATCTTTCAGAAATGGAATACCATTCTTACTATTATTCTGGCGTTTCTCAATCAACCCCCCTATCACAATAGCGCTCTTATCACGTACAACTACAGATGTTTCTATTTTACGCGTTAAAAATGATTGTAAATCTGCTCTAGTTTCTCCTAATTGTGACAATTCTTGAAAAATATCTAGATTAATAATCCCATCATCATTAATGCGTGGTGTTACTTTAACACTAATCCCTGTATCTTTATATTGTACATTAGTCGTCACAAATTCACTGGTTGTAGAACTGGTTTCCCCAGTCACAAAGGGTTCATTAGCCCCCACATTAATCGAAGCTTCTTCATTATTACGGACTAATAGAGAAGGACGGGATAAAATACTGACATCACCTGTTGCATCCATCATATTTAAAATGAGATTTAAATTACCTTCAACATGGTTTAGAACCAATCCTGTACTATTAGATACATTAAAATTTGTTTGTAGGTAGGTATCTGTTTGTCCTGCTTTTGATCCTCTAAAAAAAGACTGCCAATCAATACCAAACTTAGTACTTTCTGTTAGCGTGACTTCTGCAATAACCACATTTATCATCACTTCTTTAGGCACCTGATCTAATAGAGAAATCGTTTTTAATAATTGGCGATAATCACGAGGAGTTGCACGTATCAATAAACTATTACTGCTTTCATCAGCCACAATTCTCACATTGAGTTCAGCAGAAACAATGGTACTTATTGGTTTTACAACAGATGCTTTCGCAGGCTTTTTTTGTGGTTTTTTAGGATCTATTGTCTCTCTTCTTACAGAAACAGTATCATCTACTTTAAAAACATTTGATAAGGTAACAGCAAGTTTTGTGGCATCAAGATTTTTAACTTGATAAATAAAAATTTGATCACCGCTTTCTTCACTGCGCCCATCAAGAATTTCAACCCAAAATTTAACTTCATTAAAGCCACTCTTGGGAGGAGAGACCACTAAAATAGCATTAATACGTTCTAAAGCAACGACACGATAAGTAGGGGAAGCCTTACCATATAAGGCTTTTAGTATTTTATCTAACTCAGATTGCACCTCTGTGGCTTTAGAATTAATCAAACGGAATAAACGTAAACCACGATGGGTAAAAGGATCAGCATCAACAAGATTAATAATTTTATTAAGTCGTTTTAAATGTTGTGGAGTTGTCACAAGCCCAATAGCATTTAACATAGGTAAAGCAATAAGATGTCCTTTAGGCTCTATCAAGGGCTTCAGAAGTGTTTGCGCGGAAGTCACTGTTATATAACGTAAAGGGGTAATTTGAAAGACTTCAGCAGCACTACTGCTTGTCAAGGTTTCAGGGCTTATTCCTATAGTGCCTGGTAACTTTGAAGCATTTTTTGTTAAATGATAAATACCTTCACTTTTATTCATTGAGATATTTGCATCATTTAACAATAATTGTAATAAAGGCCACAAATCCTTTTTTGTTAAAGGTTTATTTTCGGCAGTACGTATCGTAATTTTATTACCAATACTGGGATCGATCGTCATTGTGAGATCTAAAGCATCAGCAATAACAGTAATAACGTTTCGTAATGCAGCTTGTTCAAAATCGAGTTGGATTGGCGTATCATCAGACAAATCCACATCTAAAGTTTGTTCTGTTAAAGTCTCTGTTGTGGGTACTTGTCCAATTTGATTAATTTCTTGTAAAGGAAGTGCTATTTCCTCTTCATTGAGTAATAATTCTGGATCTTGTTCTTCAATCAACGTATCCGTTTGAATATTGTCTAATTCTTGAGCAGTAATTGGGGGATTGCGTTTAGGTTCTATAGTGCACGCTGTCAACATACTATAAAATATCACAACAATACAGATTTTTTGTGGCACGTTAGCTAATAACATATCTTTTTAATAATTAAGTTCATTAATGCTGAAAATAGCAGACAACATAGTAATAACGATCCCCCCCACAATGACACCTAAAATCAAAATTAATAAAGGTTCCATTAAAGTCACTAGACGTGATGTTTGTTGTTTAACATAAGCATCAAAAGTTGATGCTAGTTTGTCTAAAATCGCCCCTGTTCGTCCTGTTTCTTCACCAACAATGACGAGTTGTGCTAATAAAATAGGGAATTTTCCATCATTTACTAAGGCGGTTCCTAAGCTGACTCCACTACGTACAGATTCCTCAATGTGGTCAAGACTCGTACTTAAAGCCTTATTTTCCATCACTTCTTTTGCAATATGCAAGCTTTTTAATAAGGGAATACCAGCTCCCAACAATGCACCTAAGGTACGAGAAAATCGTGAAGACTCTGATTGCAATATTAAATTACCAAATAAAGGTAAAGTCAATAGTATTTTATCACGTTGCAATTGTCGTGCTGGAGTTTTATCTAATTGCCGCCATCCAAACCAGACTAAAACTGGCACTCCCACCAAAGTCCAACCGTAACTGATTAACCAATCACTCAAATTTAATAAAAAAGAGGCAGAAGGTGGAATACTTGAACCCATATCTTCAAATAATGTTGCAAATGATGGGACAACAAATACTAATAATAAGATAACACTTAAAAAACCAACAATTCCAAGGATAATAGGATAAATTAAAGCAGATAATATGGTACGCTTAGCTTCTTCAGCAGCACTTAAAAATTCAGACAGTTTTGGCAATAATTTTTCTAGAATACCCCCCTCTTCTCCAGCATGTACCATATTAACATACATTCGTGAAAAAATACTTGAACGTATTTGTAGGGCATCTGCTAAACTTTTTCCTTCTTTGACATCACGTCGTAAATCTTCAATGAGATCTTGTACCACTTTCTTATGAGTAATATGTGCAAGTAATTCAAGGGCACGATCTAAAGGTACACGTGCTTCCACTAAAGTCGTTAACCCTTCTGTAAAATCAATAAGATCACGATTTTTTATGCTTTGCTGTCTAAATAACGGAATATTTTTAGTTTGTTGTTCAACTTTAAGCGGTATCAAATGCTTATTTTGTAACGTGGAGACAACTTCTTGTTCGCTTTCAGCACTAAGCTCTCCTTCAACAGTGTTACCCTCAATATCACATGCTTGATAGATATATTGATGGATGGCCAAATGATCTTTCCTCTACAGTGTCAATAATATTATGATTTCTTCTCAATTTGTTTCTTAAGAATCTAATTTAATATATTTTTTCAACTTTTTAATCGCATTATTTTCGATTTGACGTATTCTCTCAGCAGATACTTTATAATGTTCTCCTAAATGTTTTAAGGTCGTTTTATCTTCATTTAACCAACGCTGTTGCAAGATATCCTGACTGCGCACATCTAATTGTTCTAAAGCCGTTTTTAACTGAAAATGACCATGTTTATCCCAATTGTCTTGTTCTACTAGGATAGCTGGATCATAACGACGATCTTCAATATATGCAGAGGGTGAAAAATTATCATCTTCATTATCAGTGGGTGCATCAAAAGAAACATCTAATGCACTCAAACGTTTTTCCATTTCTAAAACATCTTTATGACTGACCCCTAAATCTTTCGCAATATATTCAGCTTCATTTTGAGACAACCATCCCATGCGTTTTTTCATGCTACGTAATTTGAAAAATAATTTACGTTGTGCTTTAGTAGTGACTACTTTAACAATACGCCAATTACGTAAAATAAAATCATGAATTTCAGCACGTATCCAGTGCACGGCAAATGACACTAACCTAACACCTACAAGTGGATCAAATCGTTTGACTGCTTTCATCAACCCAACATTACCTTCTTGGATTAAATCGGATTCAGATAAGCCATAACCGCGATAACCTTGTGCAATATACAAAACAAAACGTAAATGTGACATGACCAATTTACGTGCTGCTTCCAAATCACCATTATTAATCATGTTATGTGCTAATTGTTGTTCATCTTGAGCACTCAAAATTGGAATATTTTTTATTCGGTGTAGATAACTATCAAGACTTTGCTCAGAAATGACTGGCATTGTGTTAGAATTTAAAGCTAAAGTGTTTGACATTGTTTTTTTTTCCTGTTATCCTAAAATTTAGGGATAATCTTTTATTATTAATTATAAAATAGTGAATAATAGGAATTATCATATATTTTTTTAAAATTTAAGTGTAGACTGATGGTTTTCAGATAGTCTATTCTTAATTATCTCAATATATTCAGATTCTATTTCTATACCTATGTAATGAGAACCAAGTTGTTGAGCAGCTACTAATGTTGTCCCACTTCCCGCAAAAGGATCTAAAACAACATTATCTTTAGATTTTGGAACTAACGTCAGTATTAGTTTCTTTATCAATTCTAAAGGTTTAACGGTACAATGAGCTAATTTATTTTCTGAGTTATTATAGTAACCTTCAAGAATATTTGATTGAAATGAACCATCTTTATTAATGGTTTTAAATACACCCACTCCAGTTTTTTGAAGTGTTTCCCAGTAATTGTTAAGCAAAGGTTTTTGAACTAATACTATTGATTCCCATTCATTTCTGAAGCATGTATGCCATCCATCCCATTTTTCAGCGTCTGGATGGTTCATTTTTTCAAGTTTTCGCTTAAGATTGAGTCCCTTTGGGATACCAGAATGTCTCCTATAAACTAAAATATCTCTTGTATAAAAACCTACGTCTTCTAATGCTATTTGGATGTGTGCCACCGTTCTAGTGCTATTAAAAACAGCAACAGGAGCACCATGTTTACAGATTTTGAATAATTCTTGTCCCCATTTCTTACACCAATTTGTATATTCAAGTATATTTTCTTTATTGCGTTCATACCATCTAGCATTCCGTACTCCACCTGCAAGTCCACTACCATAGGGTATATTTTTTACTAAGGTATTACTATCTTTTATTCTCTCTAATCTTCGTTTGATTTCTTTATCATTCCATTTACGACCAATAAATTCATAATTATAGGGGGGGTCTGTTATGCAAGCTGCAATGGAATTTTCTGGCATCTCAGACATAACTGAAATACAATCTCCTTGAATAATTTCATCTATGTAATTCATAAATCACTTCTATTAATTAGGAAGGTACCTTGATATTTATGATAACATAACCAACCATATAAATCGAATCCCGTCTTTTTTTGCAAATATGCAAAAGCAGAATATCCTGTATAACTTGACCATCCACCCACTTTACACGCTGTCATCGCAGCTGGTAAATTGTCTTCTCGCACAAATAGAAAAACAGGTCTATAGCCATTTTGTGTGAGAAGTTCACCATATTGTTTAAATTTTTTTAGGGTTCCAGAATCACCTGAGCCAACTCGATATTTTGTATCAATCGCATCATTTCCAAGTATAAGATCACAAGGTTCATCAACACCAAAACGCAAAGCATCTCCATAGTTAAAACAAGTATATTTACAAAGTTCTACCACTAAAAACTGCCAACACATTCCTAATTGTCTACCCCAAAATTGCTTATTTTCACGTTTTAAATCTTGCGTTATTCCAAACGTTTCCATCAAAATATCTGTAGAATCATAATTATCCACATAGACTTTGGTGGAAAAGTTTTCTTTATATTTTCTTAGTATACTTGAAAGTTTTTGATCTATTTCAGAATCTGTCATTATTGTTTTCGAGGTTAATTTTTTTGCACCAAATTGGTTTTCAATCTGTATCAAAACAAATCTTAGCGTCATTCCAATAAGTATCCATTTCTTCTAAAGTCATATCTTTTAATGGTTTATGAGCATTTTTTTCTATATATTTAAAACGTTTAATAAATTTTTGATTTGTTTTTTCTAAAGCGGTGTCTGGATTCACCCCTATAAATCGTGCATAATTCACCAATGAAAATAAAATATCACCAAAT
>DAOVZS010000277.1 GCA_030635005.1 Thiomargarita sp.
TAAGTGCCCCATTTTTGATAATATTATCACAATATATTCAAAGATGAAAAAAGCACCTTAAGCTAAAGATTATAATAAATCGAGTCAGCACTGATCGAAAAATCTTCAAAAACCCGTGTTAAATGAGGGTTATAAAACGGATCGTTGTCTATAAGTGTTTTCCAGTGTTGTGTCATATAGTCTGAATCTTGACGAAGACGCATTCTTTTTTTCTTAGCTTCTTCTAAGTTGCGTGTTTTGGACTCGTAATGATACAGGGTTACTTGCGGTAGTACGACATGACGATAGCCTTGCATGTGCAAGTTGAGACAAAAATCAACATCATTAAATGAAACAGGTAAATTTTCATTAAAACCATTGACGTGTTCCCATAAGGATCGTTTTATCATCAAACACGCGCCCGTAATGGCTAAATAATTAGACACCATTGCGAGATGATTAAAATAACCAGGTTCTTCGGCGGAACTATGTCTATGCGTATAATTGGCAATACCTCCGATACCACAAATTAATCCCGCATGTTGTAGGGTATTATCCTCTGGATACAAGAGCTTCGCACCCACACAAGCGATTTCAGGTAGTTGTGCAAATCCAATCATTTCTTGTAACCAATTGGGTGTACCTAAAATTTCGATATCATTATTTAATAGTAAAATCAGTTCGCCGTTAGCCCCTTTTACGCCTTGATTCACCAATGTTGAAAAATTAAAGGGGATATCCTGTGTGATGACAGTGAATGCGGTGCCTAATTCAGCTTGATATTTATCAAATAAATCAAAGGTTTCAGGTTGATGACTCCCATTATCTACAATAATGATTTCCCAATGCGGATAAGTCGTGAGGGTCCGAATGGATTCAATACAAGATTCAAGTAAATGTGCCATATCTTTGGTAGGTATGATAATACTCACCAGCGGTTGTCCTGTGACAGGGTAATGTAGGAGACAGGTATAAGGCGTCAGTGTGACCGTGCCTTTTTGTCCTTCTCTCTCTAAAGCATTTTGAACTGTTTTAAGTTTTAAGGCTGTAGGCAATTGGATTTTATGACGATTATGGTAGAGAATTTTGGGAATATGTTGAATACGGTGACTGTCTGCAGTGAATCTTAAGATCATATCCCACAGTTGTAATGCTTGTAAACTGTCACGAATCCCACCTATTTTTTTCAATAACTGAGTACGATACACGCCCAATTGTCCCGTATAGCATTGCCCTTTGAGCATTTCTGCCGCCCAATCGGGTTTAAAATAAGGCGTTTCAAATAATCCTTTCTCATTGATCTGATCTTCATCAGAATACAACATATCCACAGATTCTTTTTCCAGCCATGTCACGACTTCTAATAAAGCATCTTCTGTTAATAAATCACCTGCTTGCATAAAGAGGGTATATTCACCTTGTGCTAATTCTAGTGCAGTGTTTTGATTTTCCGCTAATGTGATGATCTTAGGAATATTCGCAGGTATGCTGTTATCTACCAGATAACATTCCCAATGTGGATATATTTGTGTCAGCACACTTTTTAAAGAATCTTGTACATACGCTGTTTTTTCATGCCCTGTCATGATGATTGTGATCACAGGCAATTGGGTTAATTGTGCCACTGTGCTTGAAGGGGAAGGGACATAAGTGTATTTTGCTGCATGTGAAAACTGTGCGACAAAACTTAACCAATCTTGATGATCCAGTGAAAATTTCTCTTCAACTGTCAACCATAAAAACAGTGTATTGATATGATTATCAGCATCAGGGGACTGTAGTTGACAGAGATACGCACCTGCTGATAACGGTTGATCTAATACAAACTTTGTCCATTGATTGTCTTTTACGGTAGCCCCTTCAATATGAGCATGTGCTTTCACCTCAAAAGTATCGGGGTGAAGAAGAGATAAGACTAATTGACATTGATTAATTCTATTCCCTGTACCTAATTTGATATACATTTCAGAAATGGGCTGATGTTCACTATTAACAGGCCATTGTATGATTTTACCCTTTAGGACGGGAATGGTTGTTGCAATATTTTGAGGGTTGTCTTCTTGATATGAAAAACTGAATAATGGGGTTAAAGCATATTGAGACATTTCTAACAGTTCAGTAGTTGCAAAAACAAAATGAGTGGCAATATGGCTAATTAATTGAGAAAATTGAGCATAACACGCACGTTTTTCAGCAGTTTCGGGTATTTTTTTTGAGTTTAATGATA
>DAOVZS010000264.1 GCA_030635005.1 Thiomargarita sp.
TAAAATCCGTGATACCGCGTAAATTCATCAAAATATTGATATAATCCCCAAGGTCATCTACGGTCATACCTAAGGTATGTACACGGTGTTTATCAATAATAATTGCGAGTTCTTGACGATTTTCTTCCGCAGAATGTTTAAGATTACGTAATCCTGAGACAGTGCTCAGTTCTTCTACTATGTCATCAGCCAGTTCCGTTAAAATCCGTAAATCACTGCCTTGTAGACGTAAACTAAAATCCTCTTCTCCTCTTCCCAGACGTAATCCACGCACGCCAGTACTGCGCATACGCACGCGTACGCCCACTAATTTTAATGTTTTCAATGCCTTATTCATTTTCAGAATCCAATCCTTGGTACGCATGGTATCGTGTCTGATCTGTATATTCAGACTGCTGCGATGTGTGGCTTCATATTGTGAACGTCCAAAGATAAATCCGCCCATTTGTGTGAAAACAGAGATGACTTCAGGCTGTTTTTGTAATAATTGTTCTATTTCCATCACAATATTATCCATTTCTTGCAAAGCAATCCCCGGTTCTGCGGTGATATTCATGCGTATTTTGCCTTCATCTAAGTCAGGTAGAAAAATGTGTTTTCCTGTGAGAAAGGTAGGGATACTGAAACCTAATCCAATACAAAATAAGGCTATAATGATAAAAGGATATCGGAGTAACTGTGTGAGTAGCTTTGAATACAGGCGACTTAAATGCCCCGTTTTCTGAATACGCGGAGTGTGTTTTGCGTGACTTGCTAAGGCAGGGACTAATGTTAAGGCGACGATTAAAGAAGCGATCATGGCTGCCGATATGGTGAAAATCAATTCTCGAAACAGTAATCCAACTAAACCTACAATAAAGAAAAAAGGGATAATGGCTGCTAAATTGGTGGTCGTGGATGCAATGACAGCATGCGTCATTTCCCCTACTGCAAGGATAGCGGCTTTTTTGGAGTCAGTGCTATTTTGTTGATGGCGTGTAATATTTTCTAAAATTACAATGGTATTATCAACAACCATACCAATGCCTAAAGCTAATCCGCCTAAAGTCATGATATTTAAGCTTAACTGACCTAAAGCCATTAATATCAGCGTTAAGGTAATTGATAAGGGGATGGCGGTGCCAATAATTAAGGTGTATCGTATGTTTCCTAAAAAGAGATAGACAATGAACATGGCTAATATTGCACCGCTTAAAGCAGAATAGGCGGCATTGCTTAAGGCGTGACGTACATAAATTGCTTGATTATCAACAATATCTAATTGAATATCTGCGGGTAACATGTGTTGTTTTGAAAGCCATGTGATTCGTTCTTGTACGATATCAACCACTTCAACAGTATTGGCTTGGGGTTGTTTTTGAATGGATAATTTGATACCGGGCTTATCATTAAAACGAACCCGTAAGCGTTCATCTTGATGTGTATCAATCACTTGAGCAATATCTCTTAAAAAAACAGGTCCGACACGCACATTTGCAATCTCATCCACACTTTGCCATCGTCCTTGAACTCGGGTACTCATTTCTTGTGTGGGCATATATAATCGTCCGCTTGCCCTTTCCACATTGTCTTCTTTTAAGGCATTAATGACATCTGTCACGGTTAATCCTAAAGACATTAAACGGTGTTGATCAGGTAAAATATGAATTTCACGGATAAAGCCACCGCCCACTTCTGCAGCAGCCACTCCAGGTAAATTGATCAACCATTGTGACAATTGTTTATCTACCCAAGTCCGTAATTCAACCGCATCGCGTAATTGAGAGCTGACTGCTAATGTAAGAATTGGAATTTGCGACGGATCTTTTTTATAAATAGTCGGGGGGAGAATGGTGGTGGGTAAAAAGCGTTTCGCGCGATCTAATCGGGTACTGGCATCCCGTAGCGCCACATCAATATTTTTACCATAAGCAAATGATAAATCAACGGCACTCCGTCCCTCAGTGGTCTGTGATTGAATCGCAATAGCATCTTCCGTGATCGCCAATTGCTCTTCTAATTGCCGTGTAATCTTATCTTCCATGATATTGGAAGGCACCCCGGGATCAGAAATACGAACGCGTATTTCTGGATAAATAATATGGGGTAATAAATCAATACCCAGCGTACGTAATGAGAAGAATCCTAAGACTACCAGTGTTAATGCGATCATCATCACACCTATAGGATGCTCAATTGACCATGCTGCTAAGCTGCTGCCTGTTGGTTTGTGTACTGTCATTTTCTGATTCAGACAATTTTGTATATATGAAGCGTAAATTATACCGCATTATAAAGGCACAAACACAGGCACAATCAGAAACACAGGCACAAACACAGTCAAAGTCAAGGTCAAAACAAGACCTTGCAGGTTTTAGAGTCACAGGCATATTCACAGGCACAGTCACACCAAAACCTGCCAGGTCGCAACCGCAGGCACAACCACAGGCACAACCGCAGGCACAACCAAAGGCGCAACAAGATGTAATATACAAACCACGCATGAAGCCCAAGGGCTAGATATCACATAATTCCATATTCATAGAACCTATAA
>DAOVZS010000119.1 GCA_030635005.1 Thiomargarita sp.
ATGCGTAAACTCTTATCCGTTAAAGTCTTAGTACGTAAACTCTTAGGGATAGAAACGGCTGGGAGTTTAACGGTATTGTTTACGGATAAAACAGGGACACTCACACAAGGAAAATTAGCTGTTGAAGAATTTTTAACAGGAAATTCAGATACCTATCAAAAGCTTGAAGAAATCCCCACCCCTCTTAGAAACATGCTTGCGTTTTCTGTACGTAACAATACCAGTGCTGTCATTGATACCAGTAACTTAGAAAAACCCAATATTGTGGGGGCTGATCGGACTGAACAAGCAATGTTACGTTTTTTAACACCACTTTTAGAACAAAAAGCAGATATTAACATTGTTGACAAAATCTCTTTTAACAGTCTCCGTAAATTTTCTGCCACGCAAGTAGAAGGGGAACAGGCCTTAACCTTAGTCAAAGGGGCAGCCGAGATTATCTTAGAACAATGTACGCATTATCTTGATGCGAACGGTCATAAAATAGCATTGACTGATAAAGATGCTTTAAAAACACAAATCACGACTTTATCAACACGTGCCATGCGCTTGTTAGTCGTCGCCATTACTGAAACACCGCTTAACAATACACAAGAATTACCGCATGATTTAACCTTAGTGGGTATGTTTGGGATGCGAGATGCTTTACGCACCGAAGCCTATGCCTCTGTCAAAATCGCCAAAGATGCCGGCGTTCATGTGATCATGATTACGGGAGATGCCAAAGGAACAGCCGAAGCGATTGGACGCGATGTAGGCTTATTATCTGATGATCACAAAGCACAAGTCATCACTTCAACAACATTAGCGCAAATGTCTGATGAAGAGCTTAAAAAACAATTACCCCATATTTATGTAGTGGCCAGAGCTTTCCCTATTGATAAAACGCGTTTAATTAAAGTGGCAAAATCCTTAGGCTGGGTGGTGGGTATGACGGGGGATGGGGTCAACGATGCTCCTGCGGTTAAGAATGCGGATGTGGGTTTTTCAATGGGCAGTGGGACAGAAATGACCAAGGAATCCAGTGATATTGTTATTTTAGATGATAATTTTTCATCCATTACTAAGGCAATGTTATATGGGCGTACTTTGTTTAAATCTATTCGTAAATTTTTAATCTTTCAATTAACAGTCAATATATCCGCTATTTTAGTGGCTTTTTTAGGACCTTTTTTTGGTTTTGATTTACCACTCACTATGACACAATTATTGTGGATTAATATTATTATGGATACCTTGGCTGGATTGGCGTTTGCAGGAGAATCAGCCTTATCACGTTATATGTTAGAAAAACCCATCCCTAAATCCGAACCTTTAATCAGTAAAGATATGTGGTCCTCCATCTTGCTTAATGGCAGTGTGGCAGCCTTGATGAGTATGATTTTTTTAACATACGATCCCATTCGTGAACTTTTCTCTCGTGGACTTCCCATCAATAGTGCAGAAGCAGAAGCAATCTTTTTAACAGCATTTTTTGGATTTTTTGTCTTTATGCATGCCTTTAACACATTCAATGCACGTACGCAAAGCTTAAATTTGTTTGAACACATTTTAGAAAATAAGCTTTTCTTATGGGTCATCCTATCAATTTTTACCCTACAAACCATCTTTATTTTTATAGGCGGTGAAGTATTACGGAGTGTGCCTTTACAAGCAATGGAATGGTTATATATGGTTTTATTTGCATTGATACTGATTCCCGTTGATTTAATAAGAAAATTGATACGTAACACATTATTTGGTAATCCTGTTTTAAAAAATACGAAATAATGACCTCTTGTCTGAATTATAGAATTTTCAGAAAATTCATAGTTCAGTACAAATCTTCTCTCCCAATAATCTTAGACTTGGAAAATAAATGTTTATTAATACAATGCTACAAAAATCGGAAATCTTTTTCATAAAGTTTACTGGCACAATAAAAATATCAATATCTCTTATTATGCTCATCTGCTTGAGCACAAGCAGTTTTTATGTTCTAGCCTCTAATGCAGAAGAGGCTTTTTCAATAGGATATGATGCCTTTGAAAAAGGTGACTATATCAAGTCCAGTAAATGGTTTCACACAGCCGCCGAATTGGGACATGCAAGAGCACAATATGGCTTAGGTTTGATGTATATGAATGGCGAAGGAGTTGCTAAAAATGATCAAGAAGCTGTCAAATGGTATCGTAAATCCGCAGCACAAGGATATGTAAAAGCACGTTCAGTTTTAGCCCAATAAGAAAAATCTATACGTAAAAAAGCAGAGGCTATTTAATACTGTTCCGTAATTGTATTCATAATCTGATTTAGATAAGGTTGCGCTGAAAACTCCACAATTCACTCTCCTGAAATTCAGGAGAGCTATTTAAGGCTTAGAGTCGGTTGTGCCTTCGTCCCAACGGAACTAAAAAATACAAATATGTTTTTTAGAAACAGAGCGCATAACATCAGTTATTAAGCCCCGTTTGGACAACACCTTAGCTGTACTTAAATCAAAAAATGTAAAGAAAAAAAATGGCTACCGAAATCGAATTAAAACTCTCTATCGCTCCTGATGATATAGAAATATTTTTGCAACATCCTTTATTACAATCAAAACACGAAACCCTTTTGTTATCTAATACCTATTTTGATACAGAGGAACATGACTTATTAAAACGGGGGGTTGGGTTACGGGTACGATCTATCGGTGATAAACGGGTGCAAACCTTGAAAACAGCGGGGGTTGTTGTAGGAGGTTTGCATACGCGTCAAGAATGGGAAAATGAAATTTCTGGAGAAACGCCCGTATATCATCAATTTCCAGAAGGGGCGTTACCCAAATGGTGCGCACAACAAAAAAATCGTGACCAGATATTACCTATTTTTACGACTGGTTTTATACGCATGCTTTGGCTTTTACACACAAAAGCGGGGGATATCATTGAATTGGTTTTAGATCAAGGTACGATTCAATCAAAAAAAGCGTATTTGCCACTTTATGAAATTGAACTCGAATTGAAATCAGGGATGCCAGCCGCTTTATATCAAATGGCTATCACATTACAAGAGACACAAGCATTATTCATTGAAAATAAAAGCAAGGCACAACGGGGATATGAGCTTCATAAACCCGCCCTATTATCAACTGAGAAAGCGGAGACCTCACCACAGGCCTTAACTGCAGAATATGCAGCCTTAATGCAAAAGAATCTGGATAAAAATCCATGATTTTTACACCGCTGTACTACAAAAACAAACTCCATATCATCAATCCACACGGTGATATGGGTATCATCACACTATGGTCGCGTCCTAAACAAGCCATACAACTGTTTACATCCATAGGGATAAACTTATCACCGTCCACATCACGTATTGCCGTGTTAGGTAATCTTTACGGTAATGGCTTACAACAATTATTACGAAACCTACTCTATAACCCTCAAATAATCTATCTCATCATCATAGGGCACAATCTATCGGGATCACGTGAAGAACTCATAAACTTCTTTAAATATGGGATTGAGTCAACTGACTATTTAGGCACGCAAGCCTATAAAATCAGAGACACACAGCGGATTATTGATAATCTGATTACCCCCCAGTCTTTTAAAAATAAAGTGCAATTGTTCACAAGCGGTGTCTTAAGTGAGGACACTACGAAGAAAGCATGTCAAGATTTTTTTGAAACATTACCCCCTAAAATGCTTTGCACGTTCCCACGTATTGATATTCCAATCCCCAAAACAGACTGTTTACGATACCCCAGCGAACCCCGCTCTCATAATATCTTAAAAGAAACCCCATTATCAGCTTGGAAAGAATTAATCTTTAGATTAGTGCGCTTTGGATACCATAACACCTTAAAAAAAGGAGTGCGTATTGAATTACAAAATGTCAAAGTAGTCATTAAAAATCCCATTAAAGAAGAAAAAGTCAGTGATTATGGCTTTTCATTAGCCCATTTTGAGACTTATCAGATGCGGATTTTAGATGCGGGCTTGCATGGGCATAGTTATACTTATGGCAATAGGATGCGGGGATATTTTGAATATGAGCATAATAAGGTCGATTCTTTAGAGTATGTCGTCACGCTATTCAAGAAAGACAGGGAAACACGACATGCGTACATATCATTATGGGATCCTAATCGTGATTTACCCGAGGGACATGGATGCCCGTGTATGGTATCCCTATTTTTTAGAATGTTTGATAACAAGCTTACTTTGACGGCAACGTTTAGAACGCATAATGCCATGGATGCGTGGCTTGAAAATGTGTATGGATTAATGGCGATTCAAAACTATGTGAGTGAACAAGTGGACATTGCAAGCGGTGCAATCACGGTGTTTAGCCACTCTATTAGCATTAGTGCTGATGTGCTTGACAAGGCAAAAGCAGTGGCGAAGCACCGTGATAAAACTTTAGAATTTGATGCCCATGGTGATTTTGCGATGACGATTGATGATCAGGATATTGTAGTCATTCATTCTCATCAAGGCGTGGTGATTCATGAGTATCGTGGCACGTCTGCACATGATATTGAAAGACAATTGCTTAAGGATAATGCCCTATCAGATGTATCGCATGCCTTGTATATTGGGGGAGAATTGTTTCGATGTGAAGGCTTATTAAGGAAATAAATAAATTTTTATGGATATAACACGTTATGAATTGTTTGATACAGATGAATTATTAAATAATATCAAAAAGACACGATTGCTGGGATTTGATCAGGCTTATGTTTATGAAAATGCTGACATTGCATTGAAAGAAGCCGTCAATCCTAATACGCTCATACCCGCTCAGCGTTATGTGTTAGACAGTATTTATAGGAGTGTGGTGGCGTTGTATGAGGCATTTTCAAAGAAATCTATTAATATTTTTGCACTCAAAGGCGGACTATTTTTTTGGAAATTAGAAAATGGGCAAGAAATAGGTCCGATTCCTTTAATTCCCCCTGTGATTGAAACCTCTGTTAATGCAAATGGATTAACAGTAGATTTAATTAATGATGGCATGCATCGCGTCTATACTGCGACATCATTAGGCGTTCCTATTAATATTGTGTATATTCATAATGCATCACATCCTTATTATGCTTATCCATTGATTCATGGATGGGAAGATGTGCGTAAATTGAATACCTTACCGAAGGGATTTGTTAAAAAGACATATCGAGATGCGGTAAATTATAAAGCTTTATTTCGTAATTTTAATGACAGGTTTCCTGGGATACAGGAGAAGCGGTGAATAGCTTGTGACTCAGGAAATCCCAAAAATAAGCAAGAAAACAATCCAAAAAATAGGTGATATTATCCGTGATCTCTTGAAAGATGGCACAAAAGGACCCGAAATGGTGATTATTCCAGCGGGGACATTTAAAATGGGGGATATTCAAGGTACAGGAGGTCGTAATGAAAAACCAGTGCATATGGTCACTTTGGATGGATTTGCGATGGGGCGTTATGCAGTGACTTTTGCTGAATATGATGTATTTGCAGAGGCAATGGGTACCATTAAACCTCATGATGAAGGAGGAGGACGGGGTAATCGTCCTGTAATTGATGTATCTTGGATTGAGGCTACCGATTATGCACTGTGGTTGAGTGAACAAACAGGACAAACGTATCGTTTACCGACAGAAGCAGAATGGGAATATGCTGCGAGAGCAGGCACAGAAACGGATTATTGGTGGGGTAATGAGATAGGTCATAATTTGTGTAATTGTGACGGCAGTGGAAGTCAATGGAGTGATAAAAAAACTGCCCCTGTCGGATCGTTTAAGGCGAATCCCTGGGGGTTGCATGATACTGTAGGCAATGTTTGGGAGTGGGTGCAGGATTGCCACGACGATGCTTACTACAGTTCTCGCCCTCCTAATGAAAATAATCCTACAGGACCTACTACGGGTCGGCTTAGGGTACGCCGAGGGGGAGCGTGGTACGACAATGCGTCAGATGTGCGCGTAGCGGAACGCGATGGGGGCAGGCCTCGTGATCGCTACTTCCTTCTGGGCTTTCGCCTTTGTAGGACCCAGTTTTAATTACCCTTTTACCTGGCCTTTAGTTTTTTTTAGGCTTTGATGTTATGCACTATGTTTCTAAAAAAACATATTTCCACATGTTGAATCCAGGGGCGATGCCCCTGGCTATATTATTAAGCCCCGTTGGGGCGAAGGCACAAGCTACACAGACTATTGATTGTGTTGCCTGTATTTGTGCCAGCGACCTGGCAGGTTTTGGTGTGACTATGCGGGGGACAGCCTGTGACTCTAAAACCTGCAAGGTCTTGTTTTGACTTTGACTGTGTTTGTGGTTTCGCCCCTGGATTCTGAGGGCAACGCCCTATTTTTCAACAACAACAAAAAAAGAGAAAATAATGAGTATGTCCCTAAAAACCCTGATACAAAAAGCCCTATACACAACATTAGACAGCCCTGTCATCGAAGCGTTAGCACAAACCGTCAATCTTAATAAAGC
>DAOVZS010000230.1 GCA_030635005.1 Thiomargarita sp.
GTGGAAGTCACAAGATCAGTGAAAATATGTGCTAATTGTCGTGTTGACGGGATAGATAAGCCCAATTGCTTGATCCAAAAACGTAATACATTTTTTTGTCTGATATAATTCAGTTGCAAAAACGAATGTAAACACAATTGATCTGGGGTTTTTCCTTGACAAGTGTGCAAATCGTTTTGAGCGAGAATCTGTATTAATTCATTGGATTCTGCTTGATGATGTGCAGCACGGCATAACACATGTTGTATACGTGACCAGCGGTGTTGTAAAAGGGGAATAATGTTATGTCGTAAAAAATTACGATCAAAACGCGTATCCGCATTACTGCTGTCTTCTATCCAACATAATTGTTCTTGTACCGCATATGTGTGTAATTCAGCACGCGTGTACGCCAATAAAGGACGAATGAGTGTTCCTAGCCCTAAAGCACGACTTTCTGGCATAGCCGCTAATCCCGCGACGCCTGCACCCCGTAATAATTGTAATAATAGCGTTTCTGCTTGATCATTAGCATGTTGTGCTGTTAATACGATATCATTGGGGGCAATGCATTGCGTGATCGCATGATAACGAGCAACACGCGCATTGGCTTCAACACTTTCTCTCGGGGCAATAGGCACTTTAACGCGTATTTCTTGATAGGGTATGTTTAATTGTTGACAAATGTGATGACAATGTGTCGCCCACTCATCAGCTAACACATGTAAACCGTGATGAATATGGATAGCTTGTAGGTTTAAACAAGGACGTGATTGGGCAAGTGCATGTAAAAGGACATGAGAATCTAAACCACCGCTATATGCTATCCATATTTTTTGATGGGGTGAGAGCGTGTCAATAAAATTTTGAATTGAAAAAGTCATTTACTTACTCATGTTACGCCTTCCTAGGGCGTTGCCCCAGGCTGATATATGTCGCCCTTTCAGGACTTATATTTTTCTTTCTCCGAAAGGGGATAACATATCAGCCTAGGGTAACGCCCTAGGCGTAATTTACTTTAAAAGGGTTTTTATGTCTTTAATATCTTCTCGCGCTGTATTAATTACGGGATGTTCTAGTGGTATCGGATATTGTGTGGCTCACGCCTTGAAAAAACGCGGGTATACTGTATTTGCCACCGCACGTCTTCCTAAAGATGTGGCACAATTACAAAAAGAAGGGTTGGAAAGTATACTTTTAGATTTGAATGACTCAGAATCTATTCAAACTGCGGTACATACCGTTTTAGAACGGACACAAGGACGATTGTATGCATTATTTAATAATGGGGCTTATGGACAAACAGGTGCGGTGGAAGATGTTACGCGTGATGTTTTGCGTCAACAATTTGAAACCAATGTGTTTGGTACACATGAATTAACACGTTTAATCATACCGACGATGCGTCAGCACGGAGAAGGGCGGATTATTCAAAATAGTTCTATTCTAGGATTGCTTGCACTCCCTTATCGGGGAGCTTATAATGCTAGTAAATTTGCTTTAGAAGGTTTAAGTGATACCTTACGTTTAGAATTAACAGGCACGGGTATTTTTATTTCTTTAATCGAACCCGGTCCCATCACCAGTCGCTTTAGAGCTAATGCTTATAAGATGTTTACACAGAATATTGATATGGAACAGAGTGTACATCGTACGCATTATCTTAAAATAACGGAACGATTGAAGACTAAAGAAGCGGTGGTGCCATTAACGTTACCCCCAGAATCTGTTCTTAAAAGAGTGATTCATGCGCTAGAATCTTCCCGTCCCCAACCACATTATTATGTCACATTACCCACTTACTTTTTAGTAACTTTAAAACGTTTCCTCCCATATCGTACAATGGATTGGATATTGAGACATTTAGGATAAGACATCACATGAAATTATCAGATTGCCATATTTTAGAAAAAATCGCTGCGAAAGAAATTATCATCACGCCTGAAGTGCCTGAGGAAAATATTGGGTCATTTTCAATCGATTTGAGATTGGGTAACCATTTTCGGATGTTTAAACATACAGAATGCCCCCCTTTTATTGAGCTGGGATCACGGGATGGTATTTTTGCGATGTGCGATCATTTTATGGAAGATATTATCATTGATAAGGATAAAGCGTTCTATCTACACCCAGGAGAGCTGGCATTAGGCATTACAATAGAACGCCTGTCTTTACCTAATGATCTCGTGGGTTGGTTAGATGGACGGAGTAGTCTGGCACGTCTCGGATTAATGGTTCATATCACCGCCCATACCATTGATCCAGGATGGGATGGGCGTATTACCTTAGAATTTGCCAATATTGGAAAATTACCTTTGGCATTACGTCCTAATATGCGTATTTGTGCGATTAGTTTTGAACAGCTTAGCGGTCCCACCAGTCGTCCTTACAATAAAAAAATTGGGGCAAAATATACAGGGCAAGACAGTCCTTTATCCAGTCGCATTGAAAGAGAAAAATAAACTGTGAGAGGGTCGTGCCTGGGGGTGAGGCACTAGAATGGCTATGAGATGTTTTGTGCCTTTCTCAATTTCCTTATTGTCGCAATTGTTAGCTTGGTTTTTTGAGCGATTGTTTTGTCATCTAAAATATCTAATAAGGCTTTGGCTACGTTGAGTTGTCCTTCAAGCATACCCGCCTTCTTACCTTGTTGTAAGCCCTCTGCAATCCCAGTAGCGATGCCTTTGACGACTCCCTTGGCTTCTGCCCTTTTATCAGCTTCAACACGATTATATTCTTCTTTCATGTGGGCATTTTCTTCAGGAGTCACCATGTCTGTTTCTATAGATTTAAACAAGTTTTTGATATATCTATTGGTATAACTTGTTTCATCGACTTGTTTAGTCAAACTATCATTAATAGCACGCATCCATTCACGAGATTTCTTGGGCGTATTTTCTTGAACGGATTTGGTAAATATAAAAAACAGTTTGTGTTGAAGAGGATAGAAATTTTTGACCACTTCACCTGTTTCCAGTACTTTGGGTTCAAAATCATGGACAATAATTGCACCGTCTTTACTGGGAGAATTTTTACCCGTTAAAAATACCATGGTAAAGACTGTACAAGGAAAATGATAATTTTGTGAAGATTTTATGGTTTCTACCATGGCATTACATTGATAGTATAGAAACCGTTCGTAGGTATCTGGATAATGAGAATGTTGCA
>DAOVZS010000086.1 GCA_030635005.1 Thiomargarita sp.
ATTCACAACAATAAGACATATTATGGCTCAAAAAAAACACCTTTTTATGTGTACAAAATGTGCGACTACAACAGCAAAATGGGCGGGTCAATGTCCTGATTGTAAGGAATGGAATTGTCTAGAAGAAACTACACAGAAAAAGAAGCTTTTAACAGGATATACCGGAAGTGAAGCCTGTGTCTCTTTATTAAGTACAATAGAAGCCAGTGAAACGTTTCGTATGAGTACGAATATCGCCGAACTCGATCGTGTATTAGGGGGCGGATTGGTCAGCGGTTCGGTTATCCTAATTGGCGGTGATCCAGGTATTGGTAAATCCACTTTACTCTTGCAAACAATCTCAAAACTCAGTCAAATATTACCCAATTCCCCATTATATGTGACTGGTGAAGAATCTCCCCAACAAGTTAGTTTGCGTGCAAAACGTTTAGGTTTAAATGTTGAACGCGTCAAATTATTAATAGAAACACAGGTTGAAACAATATTAAATATCGCTAAAATAGAGCAGCCACAGGTGATGGTGATCGATTCTATTCAGACGATATACACGGATGCCTCAAACTCCGCTCCGGGATCAGTCTCTCAAATTCGTGACAGTGCTGCACAATTAGTCCGATTTGCCAAACAAAATAATATAGCTGTTTTTTTAGTAGGACATGTTACTAAAGAAGGTGCATTAGCAGGACCTCGTATTTTAGAACATATGGTAGATGCTGTGCTCTATTTTGAAGGGGATACAGGGACACGATTTCGCGTGATACGGGCCATCAAAAATCGGTTTGGTGCGATTAATGAAATCGGTGTTTTTGCAATGACAGATAAAGGTTTAAAAGAAGTGAGTAATCCCTCTGCCATTTTTCTCTCCGGACATGAATCGGAAGTTCCGGGGTGTATTATTATGGTCACACATGAAGGAACCCGTCCATTATTAGTAGAAGTACAAGCCCTAGTGGACAAGGCACAAACGTCTAATCCACGCAGAGTCGTCTTAGGCTTAGAACAAAATCGCTTATCCATATTATTAACACTCTTACACAAACATACGTCCTTAAAAATAAAAAATAAAGATGTTTATGTCAGTGTTGTGGGCGGTGTTAAAATTAGTGATACAGGGGCTGATTTGGCAGTTTTAATCGCAGTACTGACAAGTATGCATGATATGATTGTACCTAAAACTTTGGTAGTCTTTGGTGAAGTTGGATTAACAGGAGAAATTCGTCCTGTGCCTAATGGCGTAGAACGTTTACGTGAAGCAGCTAAACATGGTTTCACACAGGCAGTTGTCCCCAAATCTAATATGCCTGCTGAAGGGATACCAGGTATGACAATTATTCCTGTTGTACGTTTAGATATCGCATTAGTAAGTGTTTTAAAACAATGCTTTAAAAGAGAATCCTGATTTATTTTGTTTTTTAAAAATACTTTTAATTAATTATTAATTCATAATATTATGATGTTACCCATATTAAGCTGTCAGGGTTCTGGCAATAATTTTTTACTGATTAATGAATACGATAATATTTTATTTTCAGAAGAGAGACGGATCACACTGTCAAAAGAGTTATGTGAGCAAGAGCATTTAGATGGACTTCTCTTTTTTCACAATAGCGATACTGCTGATGGTAAAATGAGAATGTTTAATCCTGATGGTTCAGAGGCGGAAATGTGTGGTAATGGGCTTCGATGTGTGGGTAGATTTGCTTGTGAAACCTTAGATAAAACATCAGTCTTGATTGAAACATTGAAAAGCGTCTCTCTTATCAGTAAAGAAAAGAATATTTATAAAACGGTAGAAACGTATCGGGCTGAATTGAAAGATATTGTATTAAATACACAAGAGATTAATCAAGCCATTGATGATGTATCATCAACTTTAAACTTTACAGTCGTTAATATGCCTAATCCACATCTTGTCTCATTTGTGGATAAAGTGGATGAAGAACAGTTGGTAGCATTGGGTAAAAAAGTGAATACTATGCCCCATCTTTTTCCCAATGGCATTAATGTTAATTTTTGTCAAATTTTGGATGAGGGCGTGATTTTTGTACGCACTTATGAAAGAGGGGTAGGATTGACTCAGTCGTGTGGTAGCGGCATGTCAGCTTCTTCTTTGGTATATTGCTTATTAGGCTATCAAGCCATGGGGCATACTCTGGAAGTGTATAATCTTGGAGGATTAGTACAATGTACCCCAATGGTTACCGCTTTGCATCAATATTCTATTTTTTTATCAGGTAATGCGACTTTTATGTTTAAAGGCTTTATAGATAAACAGTTAAAATTATGCGATAAGATTTTTGTAGATGAAATTCAAAATTATGGAAAATTACTTGAACAATCAGAAAACATGCTTGATGGTTTTCATTAACACCCCCATTTTTCTTATTATTTGATTTTTTTGAAATGCAGTACTATACTAAATTATATCATTCTACCTAAGAACACGCTTATAATAATATCATGTCAAAAGTAAAACACAAGGGAATAAAAAAAACATTAATTGGTGCAACAATGTTAGCAACAGCACCGGTTTGGGCAAAAACAGGAGATAGTGGCGTAAAAAGTCCAGGAAATATTGGGGGTAATCAACTCGCTTTAATTGAAATACCAGGTCATAATGTCAATATATGTTATGACGAAGTCGGTCACACAAAATCAACTGGCAACCTGACTGCAAATAATATTACCATGGCTATTCCTAATACAGGGATTAATAGTCAATTACTGTTTCAAGTGCGTGATGTTTTGACAAAAGGTGTAGAATACACATTATTTTTGGCATCAAGTTCTGTACTTCTAGCACCAGAAGTGAACGAAATCCCTACCTCAAATTCAATCCAGCCATTACGTTTACCTTTGGATTCTCTCGGTATACTTGCAATATACCACATACCAGCACAACAGATGTTAACATCCACTCAAACACGTTTAGGAAAAGTTTCCCCGGATTTTACCCGCTCTATCATCACATTTGGTGTTGATTTAAATATGAATGAAATACCCACACTCATTGCGAATAATGAGACAATATTTGTTCAAGCTGCTTTACTGCCTACCGCAGATTTTCATGCGAATATATTTGATAATATGATTTTAAGCGAAGTGGATACGCTTGGATTTGTAAATTCTTGTCCTGGCGATTCTGTTAATGCAGATGACAGTGGTACTAAAAGCAGTACTGATACTAAAAGTACAAAGTAAGCTAATAAAGAATTCCTCATGAAATGGGGAATTTTTCCATATTTTGAGACATTGTTTATTTACAAATAGTTATGATTCTTTTTAATCAAGGACACAGTTTACGCCTACGTCCTACTCTTCCAGAAGATGCCCCTATCCTACTCAAGGCTTACCAAGATGATTCCTTTATCCGTTTATACCGTTCCAATAATACTAAACAAACGGAAGAACAACTCAAAAAAATATTAACAGAACGTCTCACACATAATCCTACTGAATTGAATTATATAGAATATATGGTGGTTCATAAAAAGCATGGTCCCGTTGGGGTTGCTATATTAGGAGATTATAGTCCACTTCATAAACGTGCGGAATATTTAATTGGTTTATTTGAACAAAAACATCGTTCTATTGGTTATGGCACAGAAACAACGTTATTAGTTTTAGATTTGGCGTTTAATAGATATCAGTTAAATCGAATATATACGTATGTATATGAATATAATGAATCGTCAGAAAAAAATACAGAAAAATTTGGTTTTAAACGGGAAGGTATTTTAGAAGGACATCATTATCTTATACATGAAAAACGATTTGTGAATTTATATATTAATGGCTTAACAGAAGCCCGTTTTCGTAGCAATGAAAAAATTCGTCGATATTCTTTACGTTTGTTGGGCAGGGATGTGACTCAAGCACCTCAAATCATTAATGTGGATGCAGGAAATCAGTTACCTATTGAAGCGGGACAACAGTTTATTGAAGGATTACGTGCAATGGCGACAGTTCATGATGAATAACAAGCACACACCTAACAGTATTAGAACATAAAAAATGATTAGTCGTTTACAGGGTATATTGATAGAAAAACAACCCCCTTTATTAGTAATTGATGTACACGGTGTTGGTTATGAAGTATTTGCACCCATGTCAACATTTTACACATTATCTGATATTAATACTGAGGTGACCTTATTAATGCATTTGACAGTACGTGCAGATGCACATATACTGTATGGTTTTATAAGTGAAGCGGAACGTTGTTTATTTCGTGATCTTATTCGGGTTACTAAGTTGGGTCCTAAATTAGCATTAAGTATTTTGTCTTCGATGGAATTGGCGACTTTTGTACAGTGTATTCATGAAAATAACACGACGCGTCTTATTCGCATTCCAGGTGTGGGTAAAAAGATGGCGGAAAGGTTAGTGATAGAAATGCGTGATCGTTTGAAAAACTGGCACAATCCCGCTATTACAGATTCCCCACAAACTGATACGTTACAAAATTTAGCCAGTCCTGTTGAGGATGCTATTAGTGCATTAATCGCATTAGGTTATAAACCTAATGATGCCCATCGTTGGGTACATGCAATATATGAAGAGGGCATAAGCAGTGACACTTTAATTAGACGTGCTCTGAATTCTGCCTTATAAATTATTGACCCTTCACACACATCAACTCATTACTTTGTTATAGTATATATAAAATATGATTATTATCATGCATTCCCAAGTTTCCGATGCCGACATTAACGGTGTTGAAAATAAATTAAAATCATTAGGTTTAGAAGCTAATATTTCACGCGGTGTTGAAAGAACGATCATCGGTGCTATTGGGGATGAGCGTAAAATTCAGAAAGAAAGCTTAGAATCTTTGCCTGGGGTTGAAAATGTGATTCGTGTTGTCAAGCCTTATAAGATTGTGGCACGTGAATCACAAGCAAAAAATACAGTTATTGATATTAAGGGAAATCTTATTGGGGGTAAAAAGATACAGGTGATTGCAGGTCCTTGTTCTGTGGAAACGCAGTCACAAATGGACGCAGCTGCACAAGGGGTGGCGTTAGCGGGATGTCGTTTTATGCGAGGGGGTGCTTTCAAACCCAGAACAAGTCCTTATAGTTTTCAAGGGAAAGGGGTGGAAGGTTTAAAAATGTTTCGTCAAGCTGCGGATCCCCATAATTTACCGATAGTCACCGAGCTGATGGATGTTCGTTTTCTGGATGATTTTTTAGAACATGGTGTTGATGTGATACAAATTGGCACACGGAATATGCAAAACTTTGATTTACTTAAAGAAGTGGGCAAAACACATATTCCTGTCATATTGAAACGTGGATTATGTGCGACTTTGTCAGAATGGTTGATGTCAGCAGAATATATTGCAGCAGGTGGCAATCATAATATTATTTTATGTGAACGTGGTGTACGTAGTTTTGAAAAAGCCTACCGCAATATGTTAGATGTGACGGCAATTCCTGTGCTTAAAAAAGAAACACATTTACCTGTGATCGTAGATCCCAGTCATGCCTGTGGTAAAACTTGGCTCGTGCCTGCCTTGTCAAAGGCGGCAATTGCAGCAGGTGCAGACGGTATATTAGTTGAAATGCATCCTAAACCGTGTGATGCGTGGTGTGATGCTGATCAAGCGTTAACACCAGAAGAATTGAAAAATTTAATGGGAGAAATGCGCGGTATTGCAGAAGCCGTAGGACGTGAACTTTAAGGTTTATTTAAAGTCCAATCATAATTATAATCAAAAGTGCCCTGATAAGAACGCAAATGCTTGGATAAGTTTGCATTCGCATATTGTTGTAAGTGCTTTATGATATTGCTGTGAGTGCGACCAAAATCGACTTTATACCAATCATAGATGCGAGACAATAAGAATCTACCATTTTTAAATTGTACACCGCGTTGATGATTGATATAATCCTGTGCTGCTTTGTCTAAACTTGTTTCCATATTATGAGCAGTATAGGCTTGGGGGGCTAAGTTGGGACATCCTATGCTGGCACAATTAACAGCATAATGTATTCGATTATCCCGCCATATAGGACGTAAAATACCATGTTCAATGTTATTTAAGCTTAATTTTTGCCCCTCCACCGTTGCATGTATATCATTCCATGGACCAAAAGCAAACCAACCTTCATGAATTTTGCTAATGGATTTGACAGGATAAGCATTTAAGACAATTTGAATGGTGAGCGCATTGTATAAATTAATCCAATAGGCTTTTTGCTCTTTTTTAGAATATTGACGGGGTTTCAAGCCTTGTAAATATGATAAATATCGATTCAATTTCTTTTTGTCAAACGCGTTTTTTGCTAATTTTGCGTAATTAAAACGATTAATCCCAGAAGGATGTTTGGCTTCTAAATAGCGATCTAAGATATGTTGCCACATATGATGATTAATCTGTGTCTGATTACTGTCATGGCTTTTATTCCAAAAAGGAATCAGTTCTGCTATCGGTGCTGCATTAAGTGTTGTTATCCATAGGAGTAATAGAATAAAACTCCATTTTTGATGCATTATCATTATTTTTTTTCCTTATATATGTAACGTTTATGTCAAAACAATCTATTGTTATTTGGATTTTAACCATCATTGCCATTGCATTTGGTGCACTGACGATCAAATCAGGTGGACAAGTTTTATTTGGTGATCCCGCTTACAGAGAAGCAGCGGGTCATTATGTGCTTTTCGTGTTATGGTTTAATTTCATAGCGGGTTTTATGTATATCATTGCAGGTACAGGTATTAGGTTACAACAACGGTGGGCTGTTTGGTTATCACTTGTTATTGCTATTACAACTCTTCTGACCTTTGCTGGTTTTGGATTCCACATATTTCAAGGCGGTGAATATGAGACACGTACTGTTGCAGCAATGAGTATACGTTCGGTCGTCTGGATTTCAATTTTCTTAGTATCTTTTAAGATATTACCCAAATAATCATTAAAATTCCCTCCATTATAGGAGGGGGAGATGCTTATTTTTTTAAGGTGCGTAATTCAGACTCTGTAAATAATGGGGCATAAGGCGGTAAATGGGGACGTGCTATGATGATTTCTTCTCCAGAAAATGCGTCCAAAAATGCGACTAAATCTTCTTTTTCTTCTTCACTTAATCCCAATGGTTTAATCAGTGTGCTTTTGTTTTCGGGCCAAAGGGTTGTTTTGCCTATTTTAGCGATTTCTTCGACTTCGTCCTCATCATCTTCTTCTTCGTCAAGTTCAGCAAATCCACCCCGATCATAGAATTCTACGACTTCACTTAATTCATAAAAGACACCATTATGCATATAGGGCGGTGTGTACAGGGTATAACGTAGACTTGGGGTTCTAAATTTTCCTTTATCCCATTGATTTTTGGTACGAAAATATAATCCTGCATCTGCTTTGGCAGTGCGATACAGTTCTTCTGTAGATCCTTTGGCATAAAACTCAAATCGAAAGGTGATTTGTGCCAATCCATCTTCTTCCCAGCGTGATGATGAGGGTACGCCAATATTGTAATATTGTTGATCAGAGGCTAAAGCACCATTATGACATTGAATACAGCCTGCTTTACCATTGAATAATGCCAAACCACGTACTTGTGATTCTGTGAGTGCCTCTTTATTGCCTTGTAGATATTGATCTAGTGGGGTATCTCGTTGTACTAATGTGCGTTCAAAAGCAGCAATCGCACGCCACGCATCCTCAATTAAAGGCCATTCACTGCCAAAAACGGTTTTGAACCGTTGTCGATATTCTGGAATGAGCGCAAGACGTGCTTCCATCAAGTCATTTTCACCATTGCCCGCGACTCCCCCTTTAGCAGCAGCAGGGGCTTGTTTTTCTAAAGAGGCAGCGGCGCCCACCCAAAATAGCTTTCCATAATAGGCTGCATTGATAATGGTTTGACTGTTGCGCCAGTGTACTGTACCTGGATAACCGCGAGAAAAATCATCACTCCACGCCCATCCTTGATCAGGTTCATGACATGTAGCACAGGCAGTGGATGTATCTCCTCCTATACGCGGATCAAAAAAAAGTATTTTACCCAGTTCAATTTTAGCCTCACTTTGCTTATTATCAGGCGGAATAGGCGGAGGACCTAGAGGAGCGAGCGGAGAAACTGCGATTGCAATAGGGCTTAGCAAGTTGATTGCAATCATAAGACTTGTTATTTTTAAAGGGTTCATGATGTCCTCTTTTTAGTTTGGAACATTACGCCAGTCTTCAATGGCTGGATATTCGGTAGGATATTTCTCAATCCAAACATGTTCAGATGTGGTTAAGGGATCTCCTGATAAGGCTAATAAGAAAGCAATCAGATCTTGTTTTTCACCCGCACTTAAATGAAGTGGTTTGAGTCTGATATCTTTATGGCTATCTTCACCGCCTCCATGGTTGTAAAAATCAATGACTGCTGTCAAAGTCTGTAACATGCCATTATGCATATAGGGTGC
>DAOVZS010000077.1 GCA_030635005.1 Thiomargarita sp.
AGGGAACCATAATTTTTTAAAGATTCTCGTTCATAGGCTTGAAAAGCCTGATTCAGACAAAAGGGTTATATATTATCATAGCATAATTCAAGGGCAGTTAGCCCCTAATCCTAGGGCGTTGCCGCCTGAATCAATCCTAGGGCGTTATCGCCTGAATAATCCTAGGGCGTTATCGCCTGAATCAATCCTAGGGCGTTATCGCCTGAATCAATCCTAGGGCGTTGCCCCAGGCTGATATGTATCGCCCTTTCAGGGCTTGTATCCTTCCCAAGAAAGGGGATAACATATCACTCAATTATCGTGATTCATATTCTCCTTTGGGATCAATCACCTTTAAAGCCCCAATCGCGGCGCTCCGCATTTTCCATTCACTGTGTTGTAATAGTTTGTTGAGATACGGAATGGCAGCGTGTGCTACTTCTCCTAAATTACCTAATGCAAAAGCAGATGCAATACACACATCTTGTTGTTTATCTGCGAGTGCATTGATGAGATAAGGCACTGCTTTAACCGCATCTGCTCCGATTTTTCCTAAGGCAGCAGCTGCTAAATGGCGTTCTTTCCCTTCTTTAAGTGCTTTGACTAAATGAGGCAGAGCACGGTGCATTGCGTCACTTGATTGCCATTGTGGATTAATATTCAGCATGGCTATTTCAACTGCACGACGCACTTCTCGATTATTGTCAAGCAATTTGAGGATAAGGCGAGAAATGACTTTGGATGCAGCAGGTCCAATGTTGCCTATGGTTCTAATTGCAGCACGTCGGACTTCTGCATCTTCATCTCCAAAAGCGTCAATCAAGGGAGGGGCTACTAATTTTTTCAGGCTAACAATGTCTGATCCGATGTCTTCTAAGGAAAGTGCTGCCATGCGTCGGACCTTAGATTTGCTGTCATTAAATGATTCTAAAAATAGGGGTACGACGATTTCAGCAGTTTTGCCGATTTTTCCTAAAGCCTCAGTTGCAGCGATACGCACCTCCATTTCTTTATCATGAAGTGCTTTCACAAGTTGCGGAAAACTGTCCTGAGCCATTCTGCCCATTTTTCCCAATAACATGGCGGAAGCAGCACGAATATACAGGGATTCACTGCCTTTATCACCCAAACCTTTTAAGAGATATGGGAGAATATCACTGTGATTGACGGGCCATTGCACGTCTATTTTATTGAGAAAAATAATATCAGCTGCGGCTTGTCGTGTTTCCCAGTCTTTATCAGCTATAGACATGGCTAAACGAGAAAATACGGCTTCTGAATCGAATTTCTTTAAGGCTTCCAAAGCAATATCAGCATCCTTGTCAGAATTAGGAGATCCATAAATATCTAATAATTCTTCAATGGTGCGTCCCCGTCCTTTAAAGAAAATAAGGGCAAAATATTTGACTAACCAGATGGTATAAATACTCGCGACTAAACGAAATAACACCGCTACAGATGCCATGGTTAAACTCATTTCACCGCCATGCAATTGCCATTCAAAAATCTGAAACGCATCTCCCACATCTAATGTTCGTAAAATATTTTCTAGAAACCAAAATATGATGTCTGATACATCAAAACGTTCAAAAAACATCACCAATAAGATGAGAAACAGAATGGCGAACGAAAAGGCAAATATAGATGAACGGTGAATGATATCCATAAAAAACCCTGTAGTGGTTTTAATGATGAAAGAAAAACCATTTAATACGTTTTGACCTGCTGCACGAATAGGCTTGTCAGAAAATAATTTTCCAAAAATGAAGATATCAACCATCACATGCATGCTGAATAGTACCAAGCCTGAAAGTATACTTTGATGTTTCACATTTTGCAAGTCAATATTATAGGCACTTAAGACATCTAAAAAATCAATAGCACGTAAGATATGGACGGCGACTAATTCTATCCAATCATACCAACGGGGTTCTACTGCATAAGAATAATGTTCGTGTCCTAAGACATGATAAATCGCTACGTTAAGGTAACAAAAAAGTATGACCTGAATAACATTAAGAATGACTAAGCTTCGACTAAAATCACCTTTATGTATTAAATCTCTTAACGCCATTATATAATTAAAAATCAACAAACCCACGGTAATCCCAAGCAATATTTGGGAGGCTGGTATAAAAAACGTGCTGATTAAAAATATTGCTGAAAATAAAGAAATCCAATCAATAATGTTTTTTAAGGGCATATTTACCTCTTTACATTTTCTGCAATATCGCTGTTTTCACTTCTCCAAGTTCTGCTTTGACTTTTATAAGAGGTGTGGTGCTTTGCTGAATAGCGGTGTCAGGATCTTTTAAGCCATTGCCTGTTAAAGTACAGGTCACAGTACTGCCTTCTGGAATTTTGCCATTATTAATATCCTTTATCGCTCCCGCAATAGAAATGGCAGAAGCGGGTTCGCAAAAAATCCCCTCTTTTTCAGCTAATAATTTTTGTGCCTTCAAAATTTCTGCATCTGTAAATTCATCAAACCATCCCCCCGATTCTTTTTGAGCATTGATGGCTTTATCCCAACTTTGCGGATGTCCAATACGAATCGCAGTGGCTATCGTTTCAGGATTATCAATGGGATGCCCGCGTAAAAATGGGGCAGATCTGCTGGCTTGATAGCCACACATTTTGGGACGTTTGTTGACAATGCCAATATCTGCAAATTCTGTATATCCCATCCAATACGCACTAATATTGCCCGCATTACCTACGGGTAAGCAATGATAATCGGGGGCTCTGCCCAAGGCTTCAATGATTTCAAAGGCGGCTGTTTTTTGTCCTTGTAAACGATAAGGATTAATAGAATTCACAATGGTAATCGGGGCATGTTGTGCGACTTCTTTGACTAAGCGCATGCCATCATCAAAATTACCTTGAATTTGAATAATGACTGCTCCGTGCATCATGGCTTGTGCCAATTTTCCTTGAGCAATTTTACCTTCGGGTATCAATACAAAAGCGGTGATACCCGCACGTGCACTATACGCTGCTGCACTTGCTGAGGTATTCCCTGTAGAAGCACATACCGTGGCTTTACTCCCCGATTCGACTGCTTTTGTAATCGCCATCGTCATGCCCCGATCTTTAAAAGAGCCTGTGGGATTAAGCCCTTCATATTTGACATAAAGTGCGACTTCGTTTTTTAATAATTTGGGAATATTATGTAAACGTATTAAGGGGGTATTGCCTTCTGCAAGACTGATAATGCGTGTATCATCATGAATAGGAAGATAATCACGATATTTTTCAATAAGTCCAGTGTAACGAGAATGCATCACTAAAAAACCTCATATTAATTAATAATTTTTGGATTAAAAAGACATTAAAACAGCTTATCCACCACCAATAGCACGAACAATTTCAACTTTATCTCCTACTGATAACACATAATGTTCAAATTGACTCCGAGGAATAATGTCTAAATTGATTTCTACTGCTAAACGTTGTTGTTCTAAATCCAATGTTTTGAGTAAGCCAGTAATACTTAACTGATCTTCAATCAGTTGTGCCTTACCATTGATAAAAATTTCTATCATCTTTTTTCCTTCCCTCCCACGGGGAGGGTTATTGATTTAATCCCTATGTGCTAAAGCAGACATTATCAACACTATTGACAAGCCCAATACCATCATCAATATCGCATAAGTCACGGGTTGCGATAAGGTTTCTGGCCAATAAGGCACAGAACTTATTAAACGTTGTTTATTATGGATTAATTCATAATGACGAATTTGAAAAGGCCAAATAATCCATAATGTACCTAAAAGGACGCCAATAATGATTTGTAAGGTGGTTTGATAAAAACGGGCTAATAACCATCCTAAGAAACGACTGAAGACGACTAATCCTGTTAATGCGCCTAAACCAAAGGGAATTAATACGCTCAGATTAAAATGACCAATACCATTCAAAATAGTATCATATTGTCGTAAAATCAATAAGATAAACGATCCCGAAATACCCGGTAATAACATGGCAGAAATGGATAAGCTACCACAGAGAAAAATAAACCATGCTGCATCTGGTGTATTTGTAGGGACTAAATTCACTATAAATAAACCAAAAGCGGTACCTAAACTGATAAAAAGGAATGTTGCTCCATTAAATTGTTTCATATCTAATAAAAGCACAATGATAGATCCGATAATCAGTCCGAAAAAGAGTCCATAAATAGGCTCAGGGTGTGTATACAATAAACTGGGTAAAGGAATGACTCGGGTAAAAAAGATCAGGGCACAAAAAATACCGATCACCAGTGGGATTAAAAATCCAAAATGGGGGCGGTGTAGTGCGGCTTTAATCTCAAATTTGAAAACATGCTGTAGCCATATTGTATCAAAGGAACGAATCGCCTCAATAAATTGTTTATAAATGCCTAAAATAAAGGCCATTGTGCCACCGCTCACTCCCGGTACAACATCAGCAGCTCCCATGCAAAACCCTTTGAGACCTAAAATAAATTTATTATCCATGATAAGGGGCACTCAATTCATGAACTGCATCAATAAACACTGCCACATGTTCAGGATCTACTTGCGGATGGATACCATGTCCTAAATTAAAGATATGTCCTGATCCCTGCCCAAAACTTTTTAAGATGTCGGCAACTTCTTGACGAATACGTTCGGGGGATGCATATAATATACACGGATCCATATTACCTTGTAAGGCTACTTTGTCACCGATACGGGTACGTGCTGATCCGATGGGTAATTTCCAATCTAAGCCAACCGCATCACAGCCTGTCGCTGCAATCTCTTCTAACCATTCATTGCCGTCTTTAGTAAATAAGATAACGGGAACGCCTTCTATCCCTTTTACAATTTTTTGCATATAAGGTAATGAAAATTCTAAATAATCACGACTTGTTAGAATACCACCCCAAGTATCAAAAACCATCACGGCTTGTACACCTGCTTCAATTTGTGCTTTTAAATACGCAATCACCGATTGTGCTAAAGTGTCTAAAAGCTGATGCATGGCTTGGGGTTGTTCAAACATTAAGCCTTTGACGCGACTAAAATTTTTTGTCGTTCCGCCTTCAACCATGTAGGTAGCCAGTGTCCAAGGGCTGCCTGAAAATCCAATAAGTGGAACGCTTCCTGCTAATTCTTGTCTAATTAAAGTCACCGCATCCATCACATAACGCAAATTATCATGAGGATCAGGGACGGCTAATTTTTTGATATCTGCGTGCGTACGCACAGGATGTTGAAAACGAGGACCTTCTCCTTCTGTAAAAGATAAGCCTAAACCCATGGCATCAGGAATTGTTAAAATATCTGAAAATAAAATAGCTGCATCAAGCGGATAACGGGCCAAAGGTTGTAAAGTGACTTCACATGCCAATTCTGGCGTTTGGCATAATGTCATAAAATCTTTACCCCGTTTTCTCGTCTCTCGATATTCTGGTAAATAACGTCCCGCTTGGCGCATCATCCAAACGGGGGTTTGATCAACAGGTTGACGGCGTAAAGCACGTAAAAAACGGTCGTTTTTAAGAGTCATGGTATAAAAAAAAAGCAATTAATAATAAAATTGGGCGTAGTGGCTTATTTAGATAAATCAGCCAGTCGTGATATTCTAGTCTATTTTTCTAATCATTAAAGGAGTTTTTAATGGATGTAACCACATTGGTCTTTTTTGCTTTTGGATTTGTTTTATTAACGGTGGGTGCTGATAAATTGGTGGATGGATCGGCGGCATTAGCCGAACATTTGGGTATTTCACGTTTAGTCGTGGGTTTAACGATTGTCGCTTTTGGGACCAGTGCACCAGAATTAGCAGTCAATTTACAAGCTGCTTTTTTAGATAAGCCCGATTTGGCATTGGGTAATGTTGTGGGAAGTAATATTCTTAATATTTTGTTGGTTTTAGGAGTGGCAGCGATTATTATTCCTTTAAGCGTTCATAAACGTGTGATTAAATTAGAAATTCCAATTATGATAGCGGTGTCATTTTTGTTATTCTTTTTAGCGTTTGATGGCATGTTGACGCATGTAGATGGTATCATACTCACTTGTGGTATTGTGTTTTATACCCTTTTTACCATTAAAGGATCTCGTGAAGAACAGAATGCGAATAAGGAGGGGGGTAATTTTCATCTTTATAAACAAATTGGATTGATCCTTGTAGGATTGGTGCTTTTAGTATTAGGTTCAAAGTGGTTGGTAGATGGGGCGATCATGATCGCACATTATTATGGAATTAGTGAGTTAATTATTGGTTTAACCATTGTATCTATTGGAACTTCTTTACCTGAATTGGCAACTGTCATTATTGGCAGCATGAAAGGGGAAAAAGATCTTGTGATTGGTAACGTGGTGGGCAGTAATCTTTTTAATATTTTATTAGTGCTGGGTATTACCAGTATGATTTCTCCGCTTGAAGTGCCTGCGATGGCGATCACTTTTGATATTCCAATCATGATTGCAGTGGCGATGTTGTGTTTACCGATTTTATTTACTGATTATTTGATTGATCGTTGGGAAGGCGGATTATTTGTGGCTTATTATGTTGCGTATACTTTATTTTTATTTTTTACGGCGACAGAACATGCTTGGTTATCCGGTTATACTGATATAATGATGTGGTTTGTATTGCCATTTACCGTTTTTACTTTAATCGTGTCTGTTTTGTGGCAAGCTGTGACAGATACTGATAAATCAGAATAATAAGCATTTATGATTACCCTACGCAATTTTTCCCTGCAACGTGGAACAAAACAATTATTTCATGACGTCAATATAACCCTGCATGTGGGTCAAAAAGTGGGTTTTATTGGTGCCAATGGCAGCGGTAAGTCCACTTTATTTGCCTTGTTGCGTGGAGAATTGCAACCAGATGAGGGGGATGTTAGTTTTCCGCCTCGTTTAGTGATTGCACATGTACTCCAAGAAAGTCCCACAGTATCTAAATCTGCTATTGAATATGTGTTGGATGGTGATCAGGAATTGCGTGATATTGAAGCACAATTAATGATCGCTCAACAGGCGGAAGATGGCATTCTTGAAGCCAATTGTCATGCTAAATTTGAGTCTGTTGATGGTTATACCGCACGTACACGGGCTGCACAATTAATGCATGGTTTGGGTTTTTTAGTGAGTGAGGATGAGAAACCTGTGAAGGAATTTTCAGGCGGTTGGCGTATGCGTTTGAATTTAGCACGTGCGATGATGTGCCGTTCTGATTTATTATTATTGGATGAACCCACGAATCACTTAGATTTAGATGCGGTGTTATGGTTTGAGCAATGGTTAAAACGTTATTCTGGGACTTTGTTATTGATTTCTCATGATCGAGATTTTTTGGATAATGTGGTGGATACGATTGCACATTTGACACATAAAACCATTAATTTATATACAGGGAATTATGAGGGGTTTGAGCGACAACGGGCTGCTCAATTAGCGTTACAGCAAGCTGCCTATCAAAAACAACAACGAGAAGTCGCTCATATACAATCCTTTATTGACCGTTTTCGTTATAAAGCCAGCAAGGCAAAGCAGGCACAAAGCCGTATAAATGCTTTGGCACGTATGGAAACGATTGCACCTGCACATGTAGATTCACCTTTTCATTTTAGTTTTCAGCCGCCCTTACGGATGCCCAATCACTTGATTAATCTGGAAGAGGTGAGTGTGGGTTATAGCCAAGAAGCTGTGATTGAAAATATTACGGTGCGTATTGAGCCGGGTTCACGCATAGGGTTATTGGGGGCAAATGGGGCAGGTAAATCGACCTTTATTAAATTATTGGCAGGCTTACTGGCACCGATACAGGGTACGTGTATTTTAGGAGAAGGTGTTAAAATTGGTTATTTTGCACAACATCAAGTAGAACAATTACATGATGATGAAAGCCCGTTACAACATTTACAACGTATCGATGCACAGACAAAAGAACAGGTATTTCGTAATTTTTTAGGCGGCTTTAATTTTTTTGGAGATGCGCCGATTGCGCCTTTTTCAGGAGGAGAGAAAGCCCGTTTAGCGTTAGCCTTATTAATATGGCAACGTCCTAATATCTTATTATTAGATGAACCGACGAATCATTTAGATTTAGAAATGCGGCTTGCACTTACTTTAGCCTTACAAGACTATACGGGTGCTTTGATTATTGTCTCTCATGATCGCCATTTGTTACGCACTACGACGGATTCGTTATTATTAGTCTCACAAAAACGTGTGACATCTTTTGAAGGAGATTTAGCAGATTATCGTCAATGGTTATTAGAAGAGCGTACTGTTCAAGCCAAACCAGCGGTGGTTCAAAGCCGTTCCGAAAAGGCGGCACAACGTGAGCTTCGTCGGGCTTTACAAAATCGTTTAAAGACAGTTGAAAAAAAGTTAGATACTTTAAGTACAGAAAAAAGTACGATTGAAACCTTATTATCTGATCCCAGTCTTTACAATGATAAAGACACATTACAAAAATATATACGTCAACAAGTGACTGTCTCTAAAGAATTAGCAGAAACAGAAGAGTTATGGTTAGATATTACTGAAGCCTTGGAGTAATTAATCACTCATATCAACTCTGGGGCGTTGCCCTAGGGTGATGAGCTAATAACTGATAACGCATAAAAACCCTATCTCTTCGAAAAACGCTCAAAAATCGCCAAAATCCAGCAAATAAAAGCTTGACAATGAATCTTTGAATATGTTTTAATAGCTTGTCAGAACCAAGGGTGACTTGAATTGAATAATAGCTTGAATATCTGAAATAAAAGCTTAACATTCAAAATCAGGTACTCTCTCTACAGTCATAGCTTAAAAAAATTTCTTTTGAAATCAAGAGGGTGCGCGGTTTTACGGAAAAGCCGAAAAAACGATTTGTCTTGAGAATGAGTGTTGAAAAACTGTTTATAATCAACGACTTAAAACATGCAAAATTCGTGCCACGGAGCACAGATTTTAACCACAAAATTAGTGTGTTAATTGTTGTCTCTAACTCTTTGAAATTTAAAGGGAAAAAAAAAGGTCTAGGGTCAGCGCTGATCCCGCCACTGTCGGCGATTGAAACTCATAACCCATCCTTCGTAAATGTCTTTGGTCAGCGCTGATCCCGCCACTGTCGGCGATTGAGACTATCATTATAATTATTACTTATAGATATGTCGTCAGCGCTGATCCCGCCACTGTCGGCGATTGAGACCCCGAAATGATCACCGGTATACATCTTATTGTCAG
>DAOVZS010000228.1 GCA_030635005.1 Thiomargarita sp.
AAACCCCTTATTTTATCCAAGATTGCGGTATTATTGCATTTAAAAACCGCAGATGATTTGGAGGCTTTACGACGCCGTTTAAGGGCAATGGAGCGCGATGGTCAATTAGTTCGTAATCGCAATAAAGGCTATGGGCTGGCTAAAAAAATGGATTTGGTGCGCGGTCGTGTGATTGGACATCCTGATGGTTATGGATTTTTAGTCTCTGAGGAGGGCGGAACAGATTTATTCTTATCTCAAAAAGAAATGCAACGCTTAATGCATGGTGATCGGGCGTTACTGAATGTCATTGGTATTGATAATAAAGGACGACGTGAAGGTGCTTTAGTTGAAGTCTTAGAACACAAGACACAAGAAATTGTAGGACGTTATTGCCATAAAAAGGGACAAAATGTCGCTTTTGTACAACCTGATAATCGACGCATTCCTTTACGTATTTTAATTGAAGGAAAACAAAATCAGGGCAAAGCGAAAGCAGGACAAATTGTGGTTGCCCGTATTCTAACACCGCCTACTAAATATAATCCTCCTTTTGGTCAAATAGTTGATATTATTGGTAATGAGCATGCACCCGGTTTAGAAATTGATATTGCCATTCGAGGTCATGAATTACCCCATCTTTGGTCAGATGAAGTCATTGCTGAATCCTCTAAATTCACTCAAAACATTCCAAAATCCCTTTTAAAATCATGTCATGATATGCGTGATATTCCTTTTGTGACTATTGATGGGGAAGATGCTAAGGATTTTGATGATGCGGTGTATTGTAAGCCACGGGGTAAAGGCTGGTTATTACAGGTTGCGATTGCGAATGTCTCTGCTTATGTGACTAAAAACAGTGCCATAGATTTGGAAGCCCAGAGTCGAAGTACATCCGTTTATTTTCCAAATCGGGTGATTCCGATGTTACCTGAAGTGTTATCAAATAGCTTATGTTCCTTAAAACCCAATGTGGATCGTTTATGTCTTGTCTGTGAAATGACAATTGATATGTATGGGCGTACAAGACGTACACGTTATTTTGAGGCAGTGATACGTTCTGCAGCACGATTAACCTACACTGAAGTAGCAAAAGTACTGGATGGAAATACAGACAGTTTTAAATATCCACAGATTTTACCCGAGATTGATCATTTACAGCAACTATATCAATTACTGCTCAAACGTCGTAAAAAAAGGGGGGCTATTGATTTTGATACCCGTGAACCTTTCATTATTTTTGATAAACAACAAAAAATTGAACGTATTGAGCTTTTGGTTCGTAATGACGCGCATAAATTAATTGAAGAAATGATGTTAGCTGCTAATGTGGCGACAGCAGAATGGTTATCAGTACAAAAAATGCCCTTATTGTATCGTGTTCATGAGGGTCCTTCTGAAGAAAAATTAACGGCTGTGCAAACTTTTTTAAAAAGTATTGGGTTAAAATTGTTCGGAAAAGATAAGCCACAAGCGTCTCACTATGCGAAACTGTTAGACAAAGTCCAAGAACGTCCCGATTTACACCTTATTCAAACCGTTTTACTTCGTAGCCTACATTTAGCGGTATATACGCCCGAAAATAAAGGACATTTTGGTTTATCATATCCAAAATATGCACATTTCACATCGCCCATACGGCGGTATCCTGACTTATTAATACATCGGGCGATTCGTCATCGTTTACAGGAAGAATCTCCCCAAGATTTTTCTTATACACGCAGTGATATCGAGCATTTTGCAGAACATTGTTCTATGGCGGAACGTCGGGCTGATGAAGCGACGCGCGATGCGATCAGTTGGCTAAAATGTGAATATATGCAAAATAAGATAGGCAGTGAATATGATGGGATAGTTACTGGGGTGACTGCTTTTGGCTTATTTGTAGAATTGGATGGTGTTTTTGTAGATGGCTTGATCCATGTCACCTCCTTAAAAGAAGATTATTATCATTTTGATCCCGTTGGACACTGTTTAACAGGGGAATCGAGTAAAAAGATATATCGCCTTGCTGATCGTTTACATATTAAAGTGGTGCGTGTGAATTTAGAAGATAAAAAGATTGATCTTGAATTGGCTTAGGAGGTCATAAACACATGAGCTGCTATAAACACTTATGGACAATGATACTGATTATAATCAGTAACTTAGCTTATGCGAGCAATATTGCTTGGTATGCACATGATGGACAATTTCATAAATTGTCTGGGCAGATTAATCAAGCAGTTTGGATAGATAAAGACAATGTTAAATTGATTACGCGTCCTGATCAAAATGCAGAATCTATTCCAAATAATTTAAAGATGCGTCAAAGATTTTATGTGGTGCATCAGAATTTTAACATTGACTATAAGGGTAAGCACTGGATGTTGCTGGCTGATTATGATCAAAAAGGTCCACAAGCCCATAAACTGATCGGATGGATCGCTCATGAAGATGTACTCTTAAACTATACACCGCTTCAATCCAATAGTGATTTTTTGCAAAAAGTTGTGTTACGAGAGGGTGATGTGAGCAATCATCAGCAAGCTAATGACGTCTCTGTGTATCATGATCCAAAGTTACACGGAAGTTCAGAGCGTCTCCCCATTAGAACCATTTTTTATGTGTATAAGTACGCTCCTAAAAATGGACCTATAGAAGATGCAACCAGCCTGCTCATTAGCCCTGCCCCCTATTTGGAAACGACTAAAGAATCTGAAACATTGATTGCGGGTTGGATTGCTCGAGATAAAGTGACTTTTTGGAATACACGTTCTGCGATTGAATTTAAACCCGGATACACGTATCAATTGACTTTAAAGACTGGAGAAGTATTACCTTTAATATTAGATCGAGCCTTACAACATCATGAATTTAGATATCCTGTTTTAAAATCAGAGAAGGATAGCAACACGGTTGGAGTATTTAGTACCCAGAGTTTGCAAGACTTGTTACCCACTTTTAATCTAGGTTTAGAAGTCATGTTTGTAATTGATGCAACACGTAGTATGCAAATGGGTATTGATGCTGTTTTAAAAGCCACACAACAAATCGCCAAAAAAATCAGGAGACAATCTAAAGAAACAGGCTTAATAGCTCCTAAATTTGGTGTTGTATTTTATCGTGATAAAGCGACGTCATACCGTTCCTATGGTCCAGGTAAACAATATAAATACTGTCGTCACGAAGTCAGTATGCCACAAGCTTTAACCGCTGATATCAGTGCTTTTAAAGATGCTTTACGAAGCCAAAAAGCATGTGAT
>DAOVZS010000042.1 GCA_030635005.1 Thiomargarita sp.
AAGTTAATGGCAGTGAACCAGAGGTTGGGAACGAGAAGAATACCTCTAATATGTCCAATATTATCTTTGATAGTTACTCAATCGGGTAGTGCTATACACGGATTATTTTTAAGAAAGGATAAGGCACAACCGAAAAGAGAGAGAGCATGCGTTATTTTGAAAATAGAAAAGCAGGGAGGGATGAGTAGTGACAACATTATTCAATCTAGGGATGGATGTGCCCCTAGATTGAGATTTTGTATGCAGAGAGAGGGGTTAATTATAAGCCTTAGCCCGTTCGATCAGTTCTGCTAAGCCCGGTTCATCAGGATTTTTAGGTTTTCCTGGATGGATACAATCAGCAGGACAAATTTCAGCGCCTTCAACCAATTGGGCATAAGTGCCACTATTCATTTCTCCAATAATTGCCTGTTTATTTTCATTATAGACAAATAAAACAGTATTGATTCCCAGACAATCATTACAAGTGGTACACAATTCACTGTCTATCCAAGGATCATCAAAACTTTCTTCTTCTACCACAGGTTCAGCAACTTTTTCTGCAATCACGGGGCTTTCTTCAGTCACCGCGGGGGCAACAGGGGCAGAACGCACAGGTTTACGAATAGCAGCAGCGCTCAAATCCGTGCCTAATAACACGTTTGTAAGACGTTGCATGACTTCACCGGCAGTATCTTGACGTACTTTTTCTAGATTTTCAGCATATTCGGCTTCTAAACGAACACGGGCTACCTGTTCTTCTGCTTGAATGTCTTTACGGGCATTTTGTAAGGCTAAGTTCACATGTTTATTATTAATACCTGCCATTTCTTGCAAGGTATGCCAATAATTTAAACGATCCCAACTGGCTACAATAAGTGCACGTGAGACCACTAATTTATGGAGTGCCCCTTCGCTATTCACCGCCCAAATAAAAGGAATTTGCTTACCTGACATGCCTTTTTGCGCGGTGGCTAAATACGTTTCTACTGGAATTAAATCATCACTCTCAATCCCCGCAGGCACCACACGAAAATGATGATGTATGCCTGTGACCAATAACGCATAATCTGCAAATGTAAACGCTAAATCAGTATTAATAATCTTGCCTTGATCATCCTGATATCGAAAAGGATGAGAAGGCCAATCAACCTCAGGTTGCGGATTATTACTAAAATCAATACTATCTGCAGAAGCATCGCCTGCCTCAGGATTGAAACAGAAAAAAGGATGTGCACGACTTTCAAGGGCAGCCCCTGCCATCAACCAAGGCGTCAGTGCTTGATTATTATACTGAAGTCCCGTATTAAGGATATGCAAACTGGTACGGGTAGTCTCTAAAGCTGTTAAAAATTGTTTTAACAAATGTTGATGTCTTGCTGCAGAAGATTGAGATACCAACGCTTGACGATGACTCATCCCAAAATAACCCAATTCTAAACGATAATTAAGAAAAGATTCTTCTACCGCTGTCGCATGCGGGTTATTATAGGCTTGTACGCCCACCAATATATGAACAGGTCTGCCTGAACTTAATAAGCGTGATATCGCAGGCATGCCACTATTTGCAATCCTGTCGGCAGATTCTAAAGCGATCACGGCAGGCAATAATAAAATTTCTTCTTTAGAAAACGCTTCCCAAGTGAAATGTGCAAACCATGGATCGTGAATGGCGACATCATAAGTATCATCAATTTCAAATTGTGCAATACGTGTGGCAGCAAACACTTTGGCTAATTTTGTCGCTTGTTCATCAAACATTAAGGTTGCTTTTGCACACGGATTCGGGTCAATCACATCCTCCAAATCAGGAATGTTTTCTAAACTGGTGCCTGTAATTTCATCAAGATGTACCAGTTTACTCAGCAACTCATATGCCATTTGTAGGTATACTATAAAGTAGAATAAGTTGGCCAGAACCCGTTGACGTCGTCTATCATCCATGATGACAGAGCCTGTGGAATGTGCCATAACATCAGATAAGGCATCTGGATTAAACCGTGAACTGGCAAAACCCACACTGTCTCGTGCTTTTTTAGGTTCGATAGATTCATCGGATTTTGTATTTTCAACGGCTAAGAGCACGTTTAAATGCTCAATGCAATAGTCTATTTTCGCATGAAACGCTGTACGTCGAGGTATTAAACGGTTACGTATGGCATAATTCAATAAATGAATCGCAGAATAACGACCATATCCTAATATTAGAGCGGTGCTGGGAATGGTTGCCAACAATTTTTCAAAATCTGCTTGAAGACGTGTATTATTTTCTGCATCTAATTCAAGCGATGTTTCTAGTGTTTTTCCCGCTTCTGATAAGATCGGCAGGGCTGCGAGTACCCCTTCTTGTTCTTTTAATGTGTGACGTAAAATTCTTTCAAGCCGAGGTAAATTGTCTTTTAAAATGCGCGCAGCGTCAGTAGTGGGGGCAAACTGTTCAACTTGTTGTAAAAGAAATTTGGATATTGGCTGAGTCTCATCCGCAGTTAATAATAAGGGATACGCATAACGCATTTTGGACGTATCCCGATAAGCATGAAGTAATGCAGGCACATAATCATCACTGACTGGCTCTACGGCACTGGGATCTCCTAAATGAAAATGGCGTAATGTATATAAGAGTTCATCACTCGAAGACACCGATTCTTCAACTTTTGGCTGTGTGGGCAGCGTATTTTCCGCTTCTGCCACCATTTCTGCAATGGGTTGGGGCACGGAAGATTGTATATTGAATTGTAAGTCTGAATAATCTGACGCTTGTCGTTGTTCTAATGCGTTGTCCTGATTCTGCATGTAATGTATGACTCCTTTGTAAATATGAGCCTAGGGCAAGGTGCCCTAGGAAGACTATCAGACTGCGAATTGATCAAAGGCTGCATTAATACCTGCTAATTTATCCTCTACACCCATATTAAGACCTTGGCTACTTAAATCTTCGTAACAAGGAACATCAGGATTATGATACAGTAATCCTACAGGGGTTGGGGATAAAAACGTCGCAATATCATACGCTTCTGACATATTTGAGGGATCATGTTCTCGATGATTTGGGAAAAAACGTAACAGTTTTTCTTCCACAGGAATCCCTTTATCGTGTGTCAACAGTAATAATTTAGAGGGGTTTTCTTGCAAATCTTTGGAGATTTGGTCTGAATATACAGGGCAACGCTGGATAATATTGACAAGACTAAAGCCTTTATGTGCGTGTGCGGCTTTAATCGTGGCATACAAATGAGCAGGATTCCAATCCACTGTTTGTGCCAAAAATGACACATTACTGATCCCCAAAGTCGCAGTAAGCGGATTCAAAGGCTCTAAAATAGAACCTTGTGGATGGGTATTACTTTTAAACCCAATCGGTGTGGTGGGTGAGGTTTGTTTTTTAGTCAAGCCATAAATACTGTTATCAAACACCAATACCGTCATATTCATATTATAACGGACAGCATGTAACCAATGTCCTGCGCCAATAGAATAACAATCACCATCCCCAGTCGCCACCCAAACGTCTAATTCTGGACGACGGGATTTAATACCACACGCAACGGGTAATGCCCGACCATGTAAACCATGAAAACCATAAGTGCCCATATAATGAGGCAGACGACTAGAACATCCGATCCCTGAAACCGCTACCGTCATTTCTGGAGGCATCTGGTTATCACGACAAATCCGTTGTACCACCGTCAAAACCGCATGATCTCCACATCCTGGACACCATCGTGCTTCACCGCCTGCATAATCGCCCAAGGCAAAATAACGTTCTTTGATATCAACTGACCAATCAGCTTTGAGTCCAAACATATCATTATTCCTTTTTAGTGTCTGATATTAATTTTTGAGATTCAAACGACGCACGAGTTCGTCATAAATAAGTCCCGGTTGGAGCGGTTGTCCATGTACATTAGACCAACAATCCACATCTACTAAGGTTTGGGCTCTCAAAATCATCGCTAATTGTGTATAACGTCTATTACCCGCAGTAATGAGCGGTGCATCTGCTTCATCACTATAATTAATTTCAATCGTCAAAACATGCTTGAATTTGGCAAATATCTCTTTTATACCGGGTTCAAGCGGTGACAGAAAACGGAGATGGATTGAAGAGACTTTATGCCCATCGTCACGCATTTGATCGATTGCTTCTTCAATAGCCCCTAAGGTTGAACCCCAACCTACGACCAATAAATCACCTTCAGCATCCCCATGTATTTCTGGTGGTTTCAAAGTGCCATATAGGGCTGCTAATTTACGGCTACGCATATTACAACCGCGTTGATTAGAATCACGGTCATACGCCACTTTACTTTGTTTCGTATGAGCCAAGCCTGTCAACACATATTCTCCGCCCGGTTGTCCCACAATAGGGCGTGAAGATAAGCCAGTCTCTTCATTCCAATCAAAAGGCGGGATATCTTTTTTCCAAGGAGATTGATCAATGGGAGAAGCCAGCCATTCTGCTTTCGCTTTCGGACGTGGATAAGGTTGCACGCCTGTTCCTAAATTGGCATCAGTCAATAAAATCACGGGCGTTCTAAAGGTTTCCGCTAATTTACGCGCCATCACAACAAAATGGAAACATTCTTCAATCGTTGCAGCAGCAATCACAATTTTAGGAGCATCACCGGGTTCACCGTATAATGAGGCTAATAAATCACCTTGTTCTACCTTAGTCGGTAATCCCGTAGAAGGTCCGCCACGTTGTACTACACCGATAACCAATGGAATTTCTGCCATCACAGCCAATGCTAAAAATTCTGTTTTCAAGGCTAAACCGGGACCAGAAGTAATCGTACACGCCGTTTTTCCTGCATAAGATGCCCCAATCGCAAATCCAACAGCGGCGATTTCGTCTTCTGCTTGATGCACAAATCCACCTACAGTATGATACACATCAGCAAGATAATGAGATGCTGAGGTTGCAGGTGTAATAGGATACATGGAAACTAAATCCATTCCAGACGCCATCACACCCAAACCCATAGCCTGATTACCATTAGTCACAATCAAAGGATCTTTTGAATCAGGGGCACGCCATAATGGGATTTCATAGTGATAATCAATATTTTCTTGTGCAAAGTCATAACCTGCTTGTAACAGTTTATGATTCAGATCAATCACTTTTTGACCTTTTCGTTGAAACGTATGTTCAACTTCACGATACGCTTTATCTATATCACGACTATAAATATAGCTAAGTATCCCTAATACAAACATATTCTTACCCAAACGAGGACGCGGAGTGAGTTTTAAACATTCCACTTCCATGGGGACTTCTACCACTACCAAACCATTGTCACGAAATTCTGCGACAGAGGATTCATACTGTTTGACAATTTCTGGATTGGGATCAGTCAGCCATTTATTTTCCAATAAAACAACCGTTCCCTTCTTATAAGCATGCGTAGCAATGCGAGAATAAAGAACTTGTTCATTGAGTGCGACAACAATATCAGCAGCATTACCCATATTGGTGATATAACTCGACCCTAAACGAATACGAATCCCACTGGCTCCTGCGGGAGAACGGGCGGGTGGTTTGATTTCTGCTGGAATAATTTCCACCGTCCAAACCCCATTACCCATTTTGGCACTAATATTACCAAAGGTTTGTCCTGCTTTTTGTGCCCCTTCACCAGAATCGCTGACAATTTCTACAATATGTTCATTAATGCGCACAGCTTGCTTAGTTTTGCTCATAGATTAGTCCTGATAAATAGAAAGTTAAAATCAAAATACTTGATAGGATAACATCAGAAATGATACAGTGTCAAGCATCGGTGATCCGTTCTTATTGACTGATGTTACGCACTCTGTTTCTCAAAAGCATATCTCCACATTTTGAATCCAGGGGCGATGCCCCTGGCTATATTATTAAGCCCCGTTGGGGCGAAGGCACAAGCACAATCTTGTCTGATGAAGACATTAACAATGATAAGCTTGTGCTGAAAAATCCACAATTCACTTTCCTGAAATTCAGGAGAGCCATTTAAAGCTTAGAATTGGTTGTGCCTTCGCCCCAACGGGGCTTAATAATATAGCCAGGGGTAGGTTTCGTGCTGTCAGTGATGCAAAACATTAAGGGTATTATTTGATTGAACTTAGCTACGATGTGATGTCTCACCCCTGGAGTTAAAAAATGGAACGATGCTTCTTAGAAACAGAGTGCGTAACATCAGTTATTGAATCATTAATGTTGATGTTGTGCGGGTGCTTTTTGAAATCGTAAAAAACTGGCTTGTAAATTTGCCTCTGAATCAATGAGAAACTGTCCTGATAATACAATAGTATCATCTTTTTTCAATCCCGATAATATTTCAACTTCTCCTTGACTACGCATCCCTGTTTTAACATCTATGGGCATAAATCTACCGTTACCCATAGCCATAATCACACTCTCACGCTCTCCTGTCATAATTAAGGCTTGTCGTGGAATTTTTAAGACCCTTTTTTTTACACGCCCATGAATCAGTACTTTGGCAAACATATTCAATTTTAAGGTGCCTTTAGGATTTTTAAAACGCAGCCTCACTTTTAAAGTACGTGTTTTGGGTTCAAGTTCTGGATACACATAATCGACTTTACCTTTCCATACACGCCCTGGCAATGCGGGCACTGTGATATCTGCTTTTAATCCTTTTTTCACCCAATCCAATTGGTGTTCATAGACTTCAACCATTACCCATACCGTTTTTAAATCCACAATACTAAACAGTTCTAAGCTCGGCGTCACATACATTCCTTCCCGAATATTTAAATGGATCACTGTACCCGCTTGCGGTGAATATATAGGGAAGTTATTAATAGCGTTATTTTTAAGCTCAATTTTTTTGATAGTACTCTTAGAAACACCTAATAGGCGTAAATGCTTTTGTATGGCCTCACGATATTCTTCGCGATTGAAACGGGTGCCTTTATTTTTGGAGCGTAAAGCGACCAGGAAATTCTGTTGGGCTTCTAATACTTCGGGCGAATACAGTTCTAATAAAGATTGTCCCCGTTTAACCACATCATCTTCACGTCTCACATACAGTTTTTCTACCCAGCCACTTGTTCTTGCGTGTACATGTACCAATTTTTCTTCGTTATAAGCCACATAACCAACTGTTTTAATATGTCTATTCATATTGGCTCGTTTAACTTTAATGGTTTTAACCCCCATTTTCTGAATGATTTCGGAAGCAATGATCACCGTGGGATATGATGTTGTATGAGTTGAATCTTGTGGCTTTTCGGGAGGAGGGGGTGGTGGTTGAATTTCTTTTTTAACTAAATTCATACCACAAATAGGACATTCACCTGCTTCATCACGCACAATTTGAGAATGCATGGGACAAATATAGGACGCGTCTACATGTTTAACTGCATGTTCTATGGCAGTCTCTTCATTGGCGTTATCACATCCTATTAAAAGGAATGTGGACATGAGTATCATTATAAAAATATGCATTTTATTTTAGTTTCTAATTTGTTCTGAATTTTTAGGCATAATAAGAAAACCTTGTCTGAATCATAATTTTTATTGCCAGATTATTCCCAAGTAAACCAATGTCGTGTACGATTAACAAAAAACACAATAAACAACATCACAGGTACTTCTACGAGCACACCCACAACTGTTGCTAATGCAGCACCTGATTCTATTCCAAACAAGCTGATTGCGACAGCAACTGCTAATTCAAAAAAATTAGATGAACCAATTAACGCAACTGGACCCGTAATTTCAATGGGTACATGCCAAAAATATGCCCAAGTATAAGCAATCGCTGCAACCCCTAAGCTTTGAATAATTAATGGAATAGCAATGAGTAGAATGACCAAGGGTTGTTCGAGAATCGTTTTCCCTTGAAATCCAAATAGCAACACCACTGTGAGTAATAAACCAATGATAGTCCACGGCTTAAGTTTTTCGGTAAATTCTGTTACTTCTGCTTCATTTCCTCGTTTAAGTAATTGAATACGAGTCAAGTAACCAGCTATTAATGGAATAACGACGTATAACACCACAGATAATAATAAGGTTTCCCATGGCACTACAATGTCTGCGACACCTAATAAAAATGCTACGATGGGTGCGTAAGCAAATATCATTATAATATCGTTTAAAGATACTTGTACTAAGGTATAGGTAGCATCTCCTTTAGTCAGTTGGCTCCAAACAAACACCATTGCGGTACAAGGAGCTGAACCCAGTAAAATCATGCCCGCAATATATTCTTTGGCTGTTTCTGGTTCTACCCATTCAATAAATAGGAATTCAAAAAACAACATCCCTAATACTGCCATTGTGAATGGTTTTACAAACCAATTAGTAACCGAGGTTATAATTAAACCTTTAGGACGTTCACCAATATGCTTAAGTGAATTGAAATCAACATTGACCATCATGGGGTAAATCATCACCCAAATCAGTATAGCCACTACTAAATTGACACTCCCAATTTCTAAGTGGCTTAGTAGGGCAAAACCTTGCGGAAAGAAATTGCCCAAAGCAATTCCTGCTGCAATACACAAAGCTACCCAGATTGTTAAGTAACGCCCAAATGTGCCTAAGGGATCAACTGCATTTTGTTCATTCATTTTTTTAGCCTGATATATATGGATACGCATATATATTAACCAAAAATGTCTTAAAATACAAGAATTAAATTTTACAGCATGTATTAGGTCGATTAGGCATTAAGGCTAGATTTTTGAGATCCCTACAAAAAGGTGTCATTTCTTGTATATCTAGATCTTGCAAAACTTTTATAAACCAAGGTGGAAGGCTGGGATGTAAACTGTAAAACATCCAAAGTCCTTCACGTCGAGCTTTCAAAATTTTAATTTTTTTTAAAGTAGCTAAATGTCTGGAAATTTTAGGCTGCGATAAATTAAGTGCATTATTTAATTCACATACACATAGCTCGCCTTTTTGTTGTATTAACATAACACAGCGTAGTCGTGTTTCATCTGATAGAGCTGAAAAGAAATTTTCGGGAGACATATTTTTCAGAGTATTTTTTGTTATGATGCACAGCAATCTCCTTTTTGAGGAGAAAGGAGTTCAGCACAATGGGTACATTTATAGAAGTATTGGCACGAATTTGTTGGCATGATTTCTGTTTTTTTATATCCACAGTGGGGACATGTAACAGTAGATTCTAAAATCATATTCTTTGAGTATTACCATTCATAGTTCATTACATATATTCAAAATAACAGATTTTGAAATCACATCCCAATCTACCTGTACCGTTATATTTTTCAGTTCTAGGTGTTCTAACAAAAATTCGGCTAATTGTGCCACCACCCATCGCTCAATAGTACGTTGCAAGGGACGCGCCCCGTATTCTGCCTCAAAACCTTCTTCTGCTATATAATCTATCAGTGTATCTGTGAATTTTAATGTGATCCCGCGTTCTTGAAATCCTTCTCGTTTATTAAGTAGGGCTAATTCTTTACACGTAATGTCTCTCATGTGTGTTTTGTCAAGTGCTTGAAAGGTAATGACTTGATCAATACGATTATAAAACTCAGGACGAAAAAAACTACGAACAGCACCACTTACCTCGTGTTTATCAGTTTTATTCACAAAACTGATACGTTTACTTTTACGTGATCCAAGATTACTGGTCATAATCAATATGACATTGCGAAAATCTGTCACACGTCCATTACCATCTATTAAGATACCTTCATCCATCACATTTAAGAGCAGATCAAAAAAAATGGGATGTGCTTTTTCAATTTCATCTAATAAAACGACACTAAACGGGCGTTCTCGAACGTCTCGAATCAATTTTCCTGGTTTCTCACCGCTCCCCAAAATACGATCCACCTGTATGGGATGTTGAAATTCACTCATGTCTAAACGAATCAATGGATTTAATGTTTGCCCTTTTCCAAAAAAATATTGTGCCAAACTACGAACACAAGCGGTTTTGCCGACACCTGTAGGACCTGAAAATAATAAAGTCGCAATGGGTTTATTAGGATCATTCACACCTGCTTTAAATACCATGATGATTTCACATATTTGTACGATCGCTTGTTTTTGTCCGATAATATTTTCAGTAAAATAATTTTGTAACGCACTGATATCTAATGGAATATCATCACGTAATAAAAAGGAGGGTAATCCCGTTTTCTGGATAAATTGTTTGATTACTTTTTCATTATTAATTATCTTTTGATTCAGCACCAACATATCATTAATAATGCTGGTGAGAAATGTAATTATTTTTCCTGGAAACGCTTCATAACGGACATAACGATCTAATAAGCGATATGCTAAATATAACGCAGACTCTTCTATCGTAATATGCAACTGTTTATCAATATAATCTGAAAATAAGTGTAAAATTCTAAAAACTTGTTTTTTCGTTAATTGTGGAATTGTAATCACATGAAAATGTGCTGCAAAAGCAGGTAAACGTTGCCGCACACGTTCCCATTCCTGTTGTGTTAATTCACTCACAATTTGTACGCCTTGACGCAGTTGTGGTAACATAAAAGCTGCAATAGAATCTTCTGGACCTTCTCCGCCGACTGCTAAGAGATGCACAAAGTTATTAATCCATAAAATATCTCCTGTGCTTTCTAGTTCTTCCATCAATTCTTCAGATGTTTCTTGCCATTCCCCCAAATAACGGGCACCTGCTATCATACGTTGTGGCGTTGTGCGCCACAAATACTTACCTTCTTGTCTTGATGCTTTTGTCACACTAAAAAATTTACGCGCGACTTCTAATAGAATCGTGGTTTTACCACTCCCCTGTTCTCCAATTAATACAATACTAAGCCGTTCATGTTCCAATTTTTTAACAATCTGTGTGACGATTCTGCGTCTTTCCCATGCTGTTTCTGGTGCAATATTACTGGTTTTTATTTTTCGAGGAAATTTATCAGCAATTTTTAATAAGGTTTTTATATTATCCTGATTTCGTTTATTAAAAACATTCTCAAGTGTCCGTGGTTTGATACGAACGGTGATTTCTTCTAACCAAGGATCTGGCAGCATCAAATAATGATAAAAGTCTTCAGGCGTCATATTATTAAAATGATCACGCGCAAAATGTTCAATTAAAGGACGTAATTGATCTGTTTGATAAAAATAGAAGTGTTGTTCTAATAAAGGCAAATAACATTCGGAATATTCTTCTTGTAAAGACCCAAAAATCGCAGTGACAGAAATATTAATAAAATGTCCTACAGGAAAAATACCCTTTTTTTCTTCATAAGAAGGACGAACTTTGACATTAATTTTTTTTAAGCGTGCCCCCGTTAGGGGATCGGGAAGAGATAAATCTTGTGCATATTCTCGTTGTAAATGGTCAGAAAAATGTGCTTTTAATTTAGATAAGTGGGCATTCACCATTTCATAATCGGTGCCAACCAAACGTCCACAAATAAGATTATCTGTGATGTTCCAACAGAGTAAAGGATAACGGTATATTTTCATATATGTATTGAAGAGTGGCAGGATGGAATAAAAGCACAAACACAATCAAATGTTTGTGCCTTTAACCCTAACGGGGTTTTATTTTTCACAATACGTCAGAAAACTGACACTTATTTTTTCTGAAATTTACCCGCAAAATAAGCTTGCCATTTTTTCTTTCGATGTACCATACCTGGAAAAGGCTTCATGGGTTTAAATTGAGGAGAAGTCTGTTCTGGATCATCTGGAGATGCTTTATACACACGTACTTGTAGATCATACCACCCTGCTTGCCCAGTCACCGGATCAGAATTTGAAAGGTGTTCACCGTGCTCATGAGGGGGTAATTCTTCTGAAATGAGATGATTAAGCAAAAATCCTTGTTGAGATTCATTGGCTTTGGGAGATAATCCCCATGCACCTGCTGCTTTACCAATTGCATTCCACGTCCAAACGGTACCCGGTTCAACGGCTTCACTGAAACGACATTGGCAACGTATCCGACTTTTATGGGATTCTATCCAAATCCAATCGCCATCCTTAAAGCCATTTTCTAAACCTAATTTAGGATTGACAAATAAATGATTATAGCTATGAATTTGTCGTAACCAAGCATTTTGCGAATCCCAAGAATGATACATCGCCATGGGACGTTGTGTGATCGCATTAAGTGGATAAAGGTGTTTATCCACCAATTGAGCTTCTAAGGGCTCATGGTAGAACGGTAAGGGATCAAAATAAGTTTCAATACGATCTCGTAAATGATCAGGAGGTTGCTTGCCTTCCCATTTTCCTTGTGCAGATAAACGGAATTTTTGCAGCACTTCTGAATAAATATGGATATTAATCGGTTCTACATGGCGAATGAGACTGTGATGCCGTGCCCAATCCAAGTAGCCCTTATTCCAATTACGCATGTATTGAAAAGATTTGGGTAATTTGTGCTGACAGACACAATCATTTTGTTCATACATTTTCCATTGGCGTTGATTGGGTTCACCCCGTAAAAACTTTTTACCATCCTTACCCCGCCAACCTGCGAGAAATCCAATCCCGGGCGCTGCTTCAAAATTGACCACAAAATCAGGATAATCTTTATATTTACGTTCCCCTTCTTCATTGATAAAAGCAGGTAATTTGAGACGTGTTCCTAATTCAATTAAGACTTCTTGAAAGGGTTTACAATCGCCTTTAGGCGGTAAAATAGGAATACGTACTGCATCCACAGGGCCATCAAATTCAGAAATCGGGCGATCCAACATAGACATGACATCATGACGTTCAAGATATGTGGTATCAGGTAACACGAGATCTGCAAAAGCCACCATTTCTGATTGATACGCATCACTGACCACAATAAATGGAATTTTATAATTGCCATTATCATCCTTATCTGTCAGCATATTGCGGACTTCTGTCGTATTCATAGACGAATTCCAAGCCATATTCGCCATAAATATCATTAAGGTATCGATGGTGTAAGGATCGCCACGCCATGCATTGGTAATCACATTTTGCATCATACCATGTACAGAGAGGGGAAATTCCCACGAAAATGCCTTATCTAAACGCACAGGTTGTCCATCATCGTCTACAAATAAATCATCGGGTGAAGCGGGCCATCCCAAGGGCACCCCATCAAGGGGTTGATTAGGTTGTACGGCTTCAGGTCCTTTAGGTGGTTTTGCACAAGGTGGAATAGGACGCGGGTAAGGCGGACGATGACGATAGCCACCGGGACGATCAATTGTGCCCAGTAAACTCATTAAAATACTTAATGTACGAATGGTATGAAATCCATTGGAATGGGCAGCCAGTCCGCGCATCGCATGAAATGCAATTGGGTTACCTGTCACCGTATCATGTTCTTTATCCCAACAATCTGTCCAAGCAATGGGTAATTCAATTTTATGATCACGAGCGGTGATACCCATTTCGTATGCTAAACGTCGAATGGTATCCGCAGAAATCCCTGTAATCTCTGCTGCCCATTCAGGTGTATACTTTTCGAGCCGTTCTTTTAATAATTGAAATGCTGTTTTAACGGGTGTGCCATCTTCTAATGTAAATTCACCTAATAAATAAGGATCAACGCCTTCAGTATGGGTAGAAATGGCCTTATTTAACTCCATATCCCACCATAATTTATTTTGTGGATCAAAGCATCCTTCTTCTTTAGGGACTTCAAATCGTACAAACATACCTTCTTCTGTACTATCTGGGGAAATATTGACTAATTCAGGTGCATTTGTATATCGTACTAAAAATTCGCGATCATACAAACCTTGTTTAATTAACTCATGATTAAAAGCTAATAATAAAGCCCCATCAGTGCCGGGTTTAATAGGCACCCATTCATCCGCAATCGCTGAATATCCTGTACGTACAGGATTGATTGAGACAAAACGTCCACCATTACGTTTAAATTGGGATAATTCTATTTTTAAAGGGTTAGAATGATGATCTTCTGCGGTGCCTAACATGATAAATAATTTTGCACGTTCTAAATCAGGACCTCCAAATTCCCAAAATGATCCCCCAATGGTATAAATCATCCCAGCGGCTAGATTGACAGAGCAAAATCCACCATGTGCTGCATAATTAGGTGTTCCATATTGTTTTGCAAACATACCTGTCATGGCTTGCATCTGATCACGTCCTGTGAAGAATGCAAATTTTTTGGGATCTGTAGCCCGTATTTTTGCCAATCGTTCTTCTAAAATATCAAATGTTTCTTCCCAAGAAATCGCTTCAAATTGAGAATCCCCACGCTCTGTGTTTGCCTTACGGCGTAATGGTTTTGTTAAACGCGCTGGAGAATATTGTTTCATAATCCCTGAAGCCCCTTTGGCACAAATCACCCCTTTATTAAGGGGATGATTGGGATTACCTTGGATATAACGTATTTCTCCATCACGTAAAGTTACACGAATACCACAACGACAGGCACACATATAACAGGTTGTATTTTTAACTTCCACATGTCCTGCGTCTCTATCAGAACGTTTTGTAGGATCTTGCATAAATTAACCTTGTAAAATATTGGTATATTTTAATATACCATAAATCACAACATGTTACAAAAAACTACAGGCGAAAATGTATGCTTTAGTGCCTACATTTCTATCAGTATGAGAAACCAATCACTTGGTTTCTCATTATCAAGACGAGGCGTGCTTAATTCAATCCTTTGAAAATAGCATCTCGAATACCATCAACTTTACCAATACCATTAATACGCACATATTTTGGAGCATTCACTTCTCCAGAATCACCCCATTTTGAATAATAATTCACCAAGGGTTCGGTTTGATCATGATAGACTTGAAGACGTTTTCT
>DAOVZS010000030.1 GCA_030635005.1 Thiomargarita sp.
GATGAAGAGAAACAGAAGGCACAAGCAATGATTGCAACATTAACATAAATTTACAACACTTCCTTTGCATCCTATTATACGATTGGGCTGTTTTATATTACTGGTGATCGGATTATCGATAACCAGTCATACTATCTTTATGATGGTATTGCCTTTATTTCTATGGTTATTTACGGCTCATTGTACTTTTTCATCGATATTTCCACTTGTAAAACGTTTACGCTGGTTGTTATTATCAATATTTATTCTTAATTTATGGGCGTCTGTGGATTTTTTGTTAGCATTGCGACAGGTGGCTATGTTAATAATTTTGATATTGGCAGCGCACTTACTCATTATAAGCACGCCAACTCAAGATATTGTCGCCGCTTTGCAATGGTGGTTGTGGCCTTTAAAAAAAATAGGATTATCAACTGAAAGATTGGCTATACGTCTTGCTTTAGTAATGGATAGTGTAACTGTTGTACAAAATTTGTATACAGAAAAATGCGTCCCAAATAGTAAAAACCCCATAAAAAAAATTAGTGATACTGTTACTGCGTTGCTGACACAAATACTGTTATATGCTGAAACAACACCGTTACGCACATTAGAAATTCCCGATTTACAATCCCCACCTTTATGGCAATGGATTTATATATTATTATTTTTGATACTTATTTTTATGGGTTAAGCAGATTTTAAGAATTTACAATGAGAATAGCCTTAGGTATAGAATATGCAGGTACTCACTTTTCTGGTTGGCAAACTCAACCGCAGACCTATACGGTACAAGGGTGTGTAGAGGCAGCATTATCTAAAGTTGCCAATCATCCCGTCAAAGTCATTTGTGCGGGTCGTACTGATGCAGGTGTACATGCATTAGGACAAGTCGTACATGCTGATATTACCGCACAACGTACAATGCGTTCTTTGAGGTTAGGAAGCAATGCAAATTTACCGCAAGATGTTAGCGTATTATGGGCACAAGAAGTGGATGATAATTTTCATGCACGTTTTTCAGCACAAGTTCGTCACTATTGTTATATTATTTTAAATCGCCCCACACGTCCTGCGATTTTTGCAAAAAGAGTCACTTGGGAATATAAATTTTTACACATTGATAATATGCAAGAGGGGGGAAATTATTTATTAGGAACACATGATTTTTCCTCTTATCGTGCTGTCGCTTGTCAAGCTAACACACCTATACGTACGATATTATCCCTAACAGTCTCGCATATTGATGATCGTGTCATGATAAACATTTCAGCTAATGCATTTTTACATCACATGGTACGTAATATCGTCGGTGTATTAATAGCCATTGGTCGTGGAGAGAAATCACCAGAATGGGCATACACTGTTTTAAAAGCACGAGACAGAAGAAAAGGGGGGGTCACAGCCCCAGCTGACGGGTTATATTTTCATGCAGTGGATTATCCAGCACCTTATATTTTTCCGCAATTGAAAAAAAATGTCACTTTTTTATAAAAAAGGCTTGCTTTTTTTTTTAAGATCAATTATCATACTTTTCAGTTGTTAATAAGATGCCGGTATAGCTTAGTTGGCAAAGCACCTGATTTGTAATCAGGAGTGACGGGTTCGATCCCTGTTACCGGCTGACATCAAACATCCTTTCTAAAGCCAAACGTGCCTCATCGGCCACTTGTGGTAACACTTTAATTTGATTCACAACATTGCCTGCCACTAAATTTTCCAAAACCCATAATAAATGTGCTGGATCAATACGATACATGGTTGAACACATACAAACAATCGGTGCCATGTAATGGATAAATTTATCTGGATATTCTTGTGCAAGGCGATTAACTAAATTAACTTCTGTTCCGATCAACCAACGTGCTCCTTTTGGCGAGGCTTGTACCGTCTTAATAATATATTCCGTAGATCCCACTTCATCCGAATTTTGACATATTTCAAATGACGACTCAGGATGTGATATTACTTTACCAAGTGGATAGGTGTTACGAAATTTCTCAATATGTTCAGGTAAAAATTGTTGATGCACCGAACAAAAACCATCCCAAAGAATAATTTTAGCGGCCTTAATTTGTTCAATGGAGAGACCGCCATTGGGTTTATCAAAATCCCACAATACCATTTGTTCTAACGGAATATCCATAGCATATCCCGTATTACGACCTAAATGTTGATCGGGAAAAAATAATATTTTTTCACCTTGTGTAAATGCCCATTCTAAAACCTGTTTTGCATTGGTTGAAGTACATACAATACCTCCATGACGCCCACAAAATGCTTTTAAATCAGCTGCTGAATTAATATAAGTAATAGGCGTAATTTGTGCTTCTGCATCTAATATCATTGATAATTCTTGCCAAGCATGTTCAACTTTTTCAAGATTCGCCATATCAGCCATTGAACAGCCGGCTGATAAATCAGGCAACAACGCTATTTGATCAGGTCTTGACAAGATATCAGCTACTTCCGCCATAAAATGTACGCCACAAAAAATAATATATTCAGCAGAAGATTGTGTCGCTTGACGCGATAATTTTAAGGAATCTCCGGTATAATCAGCATGTTTGAAAATCTCATCACGTTGATAATGATGTCCAAGAATGACTAAACGTTTCCCCAGTGCTGCTTTTGCAGCTATAATACGCTCTTCACATTGCACATCGTTTAGAGATAAAAATTGCTTGATAGAAATGTCCATAATTTAAATAAAAGATAAATATTTTACAGGTTAATCTTTCAACTAAGAAAATAGGAGTGTTTTTAGAAGGAACACAGCAATCACCACCAAAATAAGACTTATAGCTAATCCCATGATAAAACCTTTTAACAGATTTGTTTTACTATTACGTAAAAAAGTCATTTTTTCTTTTTCTAATTGTTTTTGTTTTGCTATCGCAAGTTCCACTTGATTTTTAAGAAATTTAGTCTCTTCATGAGCTTGTTTACTAATAAATTCAAATTTTTTATTGAGGTGTTGAAGTTCAGCATCTTGATCTGCAATCCGCTTATTCAACTTAGCCATTTCATGTGCTTGTACTTTCTTGTTTTCAATAAACTGATCTTCCTTAACAGCAGACGCACTTTTATCGACTTGTTCTTTTAAACGTGCTACTTCAGCTTTTGCTTGATTTAGGCGAGATATTTGGGATCGTGTTATATTATGAGCTTCTTCAATACGTATCAGACGATCTTCAATTGATGCAATTCTATTTGAATCACGAGCAGTGTTTTTAGGTTCTTCCGGCGTAACCTCTAACATATATTAATAGACTCCCCAATATTTATATATAAATGACATTTATATTATTATATCATGTAATCATAGTTCAAACTTAATAAATGCAACATAATACAATACAATTGCCGTCTGTATATTTAATTACCCCTGAACTGGTGTCAGAAAAGTTGTTTTTTAATCATTTAGAATCTTGTTTAGATAAGGGCATTTCTTTGGTACAATTACGTCTGAAAAATTGTTCAAAACGTGATTATTGTGATTATGCTGAAAAAGCTTTAACGATATGTCATCGTTATAAAGCACAATTATTAATGAATGCAAGTATTCAAATAGCTGTGTCAGTAGGAGTGGATGGGGTTCATTTGAATAGTCAAGAATTATTTGCAACCGTAGATCTTCCCAGTCATTTATTAATAGGGGCTTCTTGCCATTCTTCAAAAGAGATTCAACAAGCAAAATTGATTAAAACTGATTTTATTGTGCTTGGATCTGTGTGTGCTACAGCCTCTCACCCAGAAGTCAGCCCTTTAGGATGGAAGTTGTTTGATATATTGAGTGCTGAAGCACATTGTCCTGTTTTTGCCTTAGGGGGGCTAAAAATAGAAGATATCCCTAAGGCGAAAACATATGGTGCTTATGGCATTGCAGCAATTCGATCATTGTGGTAATACGTTACTTTTCACTATGAAAGTCGAAAAACGCATCCCATTTTTCATCTAAACAAATCTCTGCATCATGTAAAGAAATGACTTTGAGCACACCCTCTTCTTCTTCTATTAACAGGTGTTCATCATGTAATTTGCGTATACCATCTTCTACCTCAAAATCAATAGAAAGATCATATTTATCTTGTATATACTGCTCAATATCGCGATCCAGTGTGTCTAATGTGTAGTTTTTCTCGGGATAGCGATAAAGAAAATAATACGCCAAAATGGCCTCTTTACCTTCTTCTTCTTCAGCCATATCAATGAGATAACTCATCACGCCAAAATTATTGTCTAAATTATGAAAATAAAGATTGCGTGATAAATTCATCATATATTTGGTACGTTGTGTAAAAATACCCATAATTTGACGAAAGATAATTCCCCCCAAACCAGCCAGGGCCCCAATAATTGCAAAAGGATTGGTAGCAGCTAATGCAATTTTCCCAACAACTGAAAAAATACCAAAAATAGTACCACCACCACCTGTGATACCCAACTTTATTTTATCAAGTAATTTCAAACGCACTTCTAAATTAGGAAAGAGCATTTCCAAATCAGTTTGTGGCAGATCTTTAAATAATTTTAAAAAAATATGCTGATCAGAAATCTCCTCGGGCAAATGTTTTCTGGAGTTATCAACCAGCTTGTTTGCTTTTTTCTCAAAATCACGCCCATGAATCTCGACTAATTCTTTCACCCGTTGCTCTTTGCTTTTTAATTTCAAGAGTAAAAATAAACGTTTATAAATGGCTGTTTCAAGTGGCTTTTTGAATAAAAAGAGGGTATACCATGTACGTCTATACTCAATTTTAGTGGAAGAACCCCGAAAATAGACCACTAATTTTTCAAAATCATTCAAATCAACTGACACATTCAGTCCATAATATGATTCTGCGCTCATAGCAGTATTGATATCATCAATAGTCAGTTCTTCATAATTCGCATTATTCAGTAACTGTCGCACACCAGTGTCTAAGGTATGTGTTAAGGTCTCTTTTTCTTCATCAGAAGAATTTTGAGCAATCACCATATCAGAATCAGGATTGAAAGGCGTATAACATCGTTTCAATTCTTCTAAATCACTATGAAATTTATAATGATATAAAGCACCAAAAATGGTGCAAAAATCACCAAATTGTTTTTTTTCTGTAGGGTTCCAATGGGGCGCTGCTAACAAATCAGCTATAATTTCTTGCCTTCCAATGGGGATGAAACGTTCTCTAGTTTTTTTAGACATAAGTATTTCCTATTGCTAAGTAATGTTATTATAATCCAATTAAATTGGCTTTTTACCAATTAACCAATAACTGATAACTGATAACTGAAAATGAGTTGGTTTGAAAAACTATTACCCTCACGCATCCGTACCAATGGTAAAACAAATAGACGTGCTGTTGTACCTGAAGGCGTTTGGCGTAAATGTCCTGTCTGTCAAGTCGTCTTGTATAGTCCTGAATTAGAACGTCTGCTTAATGTTTGCCCAAAATGCAATCATCATTTACGCATTGGGGCACGTAAACGTTTAGAAAGTTTTCTTGATCCTGAACATCGTGAAGAGATTGCTGCAAATATATCTCCCCTCGATCCTTTAAAATTTCGTGATAGTAAAAAATATAAAGACCGTCTCATACAAGCACAAAAGACAACTAATGAAAAAGATGCTTTGATTGTTATAAAAGGCAATATTCATGGTGTATCTGTGGTTGCAGCGGCCTTTGAATTTAAATTTATGGGAGGGTCAATGGGCAGTGTTGTCGGTGAACGCTTTGTTCGGGGGGCCGAAGTGGCGATTGAACATCATATTCCCTTTATATGTTTTTGTGCGAGTGGTGGTGCACGTATGCAAGAAGCTTTATTTTCATTGATGCAAATGGCTAAAACGAGTGCAGTCATCAATCGTTTACATCAGCATCATCTTCCTTTTATATCAGTATTAACTGATCCAACGATGGGCGGGGTTTCGGCCAGTCTTGCCATGTTGGGAGATATTAATATTGCTGAACCTAATGCACTCATTGGATTTGCGGGACCCCGCGTGATTGAACAAACTGTGCGCGAGACTTTACCAGAAGGTTTCCAACGTAGCGAATTTTTACTACAACACGGAACTATTGATATGATAGTTGATCGTCGTCAAATGCGCAAACGAATTGCCTCATTATTCACTATGCTAACACATCAAGCTCCCCTATCTCAAGAAGCTTTTGAAGATGTTGAATCTGTATCTATAAATTAACCTTAATCCCCATATCAAAAAGGGGATTTTTGTTTTAAAAAGTTAAGGAAATACCATGTCATCTCATAAACAAGCTGATCATGTCATTCGTCGAAATGGTCACTTATCGCCATTTGATAGTGATAAAATAACCATGGCTCTGAACAAAGCTTTTGAGGCTACTGAAGGTCGTTCAGCAATTGCATCACCACGTATACAACAGGCAATACAAACACTCACTCAGCAAGTAATTAATGGTATAAGTCGCCATGAAGGCACCGTACCCATAGAAGATATACAAGATCAAGTAGAACTTGCTTTAATGCGTGCTGGTTTTCATAAAGTTGCACGTGCTTATGTACTTTATCGTGATGAACATGCACAACGTCGACAGTCTAATAAAATATTGATATATGTGACTGACAGTCAGGGGCATCGTCATCCTTTAGATGAAGAATATTTACGGGTAGAAGTGATTAAAGCATGTACTGAATTATCAGATGTTAATCCAGAACTTGTAATTACAGAAAGTCTTAAAAATATTTTTGATGGTATTTCACTGAAGGATGTGAATCATGCTTTGGTCATGACTACGCGTACGTTAATTGAAAAAGAACCTAATTATACGTATGTGGCTGCTCGTTTGCTCTTAGATCAATTACAAACTGAAGCTTTTAGTTTTATACAATGTACCACTTCAAAAGACTATTTTAAGCTGTATATTCAATGCGGTATTGAACATGAATTATTAGATCCCCGTCTTGCTACATTTGATTTGGAAAAACTTAATCAAGCGATTGTTTTTAAAAGAGATTTACAATTTACTTATTTAGGTTTGCAAACTTTGTATGATCGTTATTTCTTGCATTGGGACGAGATACGTTTTGAATTACCTCAAGCTTTTTTTATGCGGGTGGCTATGGGTTTATCTTTAAATGAAGATAATCGTGAAGATCGTGCGATTGAATTTTATGATTTGCTTTCTCGCTTTGAGTTTATGAGTAGTACACCTACTTTGTTTAATTCTGGCACTTTACGTCCTCAATTATCAAGTTGCTATGTCACCACGATACCTGATGATTTGGCAGGCATTTATGATGGTATCAAAGATAACGCTTTATTATCCAAATTTGCAGGCGGTTTAGGAAATGATTGGACACCAGTACGTGGAATGGGTGCTCATATTAAAGGCACTAATGGTAAATCTCAAGGGGTAGTCCCTTTTTTAAAAGTGGCTAATGATACGCTTGTTGCGTGTAATCAAGGCGGTAAGAGACGGGGTTCTGGTTGTGCTTATTTGGAAACGTGGCATATTGATATTGAAGAATTTCTAGAGCTTCGTAAAAATACGGGTGATGAACGGAGACGTACTCATGATATGAATACGGCAAATTGGATTCCTGATGTTTTTATGGAACGTGTCCATGAAAATAGGCGATGGACGCTTTTTTCACCCAATGAAGTGGAAGATTTGCATGATTTATATGGAAAAGATTTTAAAACAGCGTATCAAAGATACGAATTGTTAGCGCAGGAAGGTAAATTTAAAATTTGGAAACAGGTTTCTGCAGTTGATTTATGGCGTAAAATGTTGACGATGTTGTTTGAAACAGGACATCCTTGGTTGACATTTAAAGACGTTTGCAATATACGAAATCCGCAACAGCATGTCGGTGTCGTACACAGTTCTAATTTATGTACTGAAATTACTTTAAATACTACAGCCAATGATGAAATTGGGGTGTGTAATCTTGCCAGTATCAATTTATCCGCACATATTCAAGATAAAAAATTAAACCTAGAAAAACTACAAAGTACGATTCGTACTGCCATGCGGGCATTAGATAATGTGATTGATATTAATTATTATTCTGTGCCAGAAGCCCGTACTGCAAACCAAAAACATCGTCCTGTTGGCTTAGGTGTGATGGGTTTTCAAGACGCTTTATATAAACTACGCATTTCGTATGCCAGTGATGAAGCCATTCAATTTGCTGATTATGCACAAGAAGTGATTAGTTATTATGCCATTGAAGCTTCTTGTCATTTAGCAAAAGAACGGGGCTGTTATGCGAGTTTTAAAGGATCATTATGGCATCAAGGGATTTTACCCATAGACAGTCTTCAAAAACTTGTGGTGACACGTGGAAAATATTTGGATATTAATACGACGATGAGTCTGGATTGGAGTGCATTACGTGAACGTGTTAAAACAGTAGGGCTGCGCAATTCTAATGTGATGGCGATTGCACCTACGGCAACGATTTCAAATATTTGTGGTGTGACACAATCTATTGAACCTACTTATCAAAACTTATTTATAAAATCTAATTTATCAGGTGAATTCACCATTATTAATCCTTATTTGATAAAAGATTTGAAATTAGCCGGGCTTTGGGATGAAGTCATGTTAAATGATTTGAAGTTTTATGATGGCTGTCTTGCATCGATAGCACGTATCCCTCAAGAATTAAAAACATTATATGTCACCGCTTTCGAAATTGATGCTAGCTGGTTAATTGAAGCAGCCTCTCGCAGACAAAAATGGATAGATCAAGCACAATCTCTTAATTTATATTTATTAGAACCTTCAGGGCGTGATCTTGATAAGTTATTTAAATTAGCTTGGGTAAAAGGGCTTAAAACAACTTATTATTTAAGAACTATGGGGGCAACGCGGGTTGCCAAAAGCACGATAACGCAATCGTGTGCCATTGATGATCCAGAATGTGAAGCATGTCAATAATAAAATACACAGGAACTCAATAGAATGTTAGATTTTGATAATTCAGGAACTTCTTCAAGTGACCATTTTTCAAGTACTTACAGGAGAATAGATAGGAGAACAGCCAGTCGTCGTAAACCTAAAAAATCAACTACAAAAAGTATCCCTGTTGCAAGTAGTTTAGATCCGATTAGTATTGGGGCTAAACGTCCCTCTGCTGATAATATCAAAATTGTGGGCGGGAAAGGCTATGACTTGCGACAACCGATCCCTATCAAATATGCTTCCGTACGAGAACGCTTTTTAGATGCCCGTAAAAATTTTTGGACCCCCAACGATATTCCTATGGGTGAGGACAAACTTCAATGGAATACAGGTAAATTGACAGAAGCAGAACAATGGTTATTTAAAACGAATATTTCTTATCTGACAGCAGGTGATAACCTTGTGCCTGATAATTTGGTTAATGCTATTTTTCCACATATCACCGCAAATGAAATGCGACAATATTTGCGGTGGCAGATGGCGGAAGAGGCTAACCATATTGAATCCTACCTATTTATATTAGAATCATTTGGTTTAGATGAACAAGGGCAGGGGCAAATTTTTAATTTATATCAGGATATGCCTGACTTAGTTGATAAAGTTAATTGGAATTTAACAGTCACGAGTAGTGTCGCTACCTTAAAGGCTCCCATCGGTTCGCCTGAATCAAATCGTGCTTTGTTGGAAGATTTGATCAGTTATTATCTTTTTGAGTATTTATTTTTCCCACTCGGATTTGTTCAAATTTTTGCCTTGGCTCGTAAAGGAAAATTACGCAATACCGCACAACAATATAGTTATATTTGGCGTGATGAGCAGAATCATTCTAATAATGCATTATGGTTAATTTTGCAAATTATCAAAGAAAATCCTGGTATTTGGGATGCATCTATGAAGAAACGGGCTCAAAGAATGGTAGATGAGGCGGTGCAATTAGAAACACGCCATGCGCATGCGGTGATGCCTGATGGTGGAATTGTGGGTTTACCTGTCAAGACATATATTAAATTTGCACAATTTGTAGGGGATAATGTGTGTAAAAATTTAGGAGTGCCTACTTTATTTCACACAAGATCACATCCTATGCCTTGGATTAGTGAATATGAATTAAATCATGAGGTTAATTTTTTTGAAGGACGTGTGAGAGAATATCAGACAGGCAGTCAATTAAATTGGGATTAATTTATACGCAATTTTCCATGTTTGAGTTGTCAGCACTTTCTTGATTAAGCTTATAGATACTGGTATTGATTCGCAGTCATCCCAGTATTTTATAACCACTCTCCTAAAATCCAGTAAAGCCATTATGCCTTAGTCACAAGCAACATCCTGTGTTTGTGCAAATAGGACAGATTAATCTTCAAATAATGTCATCAATTTTTCGTATCCCTCCTCTGTCAACTTTTCTTTTGGAATAAATCGCAAGGATGCACTGTTAATACAATAGCGTTTACCCGTAGGACCATCCGCAAAGACATGTCCTAAATGAGATTGTCCATATTTGCTATGCACTTCAATGCGTGACATCATGAATGTAAAGTCTTGACGTTCTATAACGTGTTCTGCATTTATGGGCTGAGTAAAACTTGGCCACCCGGTCCCAGAATCATATTTATCTATGGAAGAAAATAGGGGTTCTCCGGTGACAATATCTACATAAATCCCAGCCTGCTTATTATCCCAATATTCATTTTGGAATGATTTTTCTGTGCCTTCTTTTTGCGTCACTTCATATTGTAAGTCTGTCAATTGACGGCGTAACACGTCATCAGAGGGTTTGTTATAAGTCAACTCTTCTCCCCAAGTTTTTTCCAGAAATTGATCCCTTCCTGAATTGTAACGGTACAATTTATAACGAATGGGGTTCTTTTTGTAATAATCTTGATGGTACTCTTCAGCAGGATAAAATGAAGCATTGGGCAATATATCAGTTACCAATGTTTTTTTGAAACGTCCTGAAGCGTCTAAAGCAGCTTGTGATTCTTCCGCTATTTTCCTTTGATTATCATCATGGTAAAAGATGATAGGACGATACTGTGCACCCCGATCCACAAATTGCCCCCCATTATCAGTGGGATCAATTTGTCGCCAAAAGGAATCCAGCAATTGTTCATAAGAGAGTACTGTTGGATCGTAATGCACTTGAACGACTTCAACATGTCCCGTTCCGCCTGTAGAGACCTCAGTGTAAGTCGGATTTTTCAGATGTCCGCCTGCATAACCTGAAATCACATGAGACACACCTGAGAGTTTTTCAAATCCTGACTCAACACACCAAAAACAGCCACCTGCAAAAAGTGCAGTTTGTAAATCATTTTGATTCATTTTTTGTTCCCTTTCCACTTCTTGATTGCATCCAGTGAGAGCAAGCAAGAGATAGAGTGTATTTATTATCAGATGTTTTTTCATCATACAAGATAAGATATGTTGAGTCGTTTGGTTATGGAAACTATTCAGGCACTGTGATATTAATGGGACCATGCTGAGTACTGACGCCATATAAATCAATATCTTCTAATTTATAAAAATAAGTTTGACCTGCATTGACATCATCATCAAAGATTTGATATGAACTGCTATCACCTTGTGCAAGAATTCTAAGCAATTGTTCCCATTCATTGTCATGATAACGCCAAACAGGAATGATCTGATAATCACCATATTCTTCGGCACTTTTTAGAATATTAAAATGGTCATTATTGATCTCCATTGCTGTCCCCCATTGGATCTCGGTGTAATATAAACCATATTCATCCGAATATCCACCGCTGCCTTTGAAACGAGCTAAATCAACATAAACAGGCGCATCATCAGATAAAATAAAAGGAGAAAAACTGTTTGTAACAACTTCTACATAATTACTATCTGGATAAGGCGTTGCATTTAATGGCACCCAGTCCGTACCAGTGCAATTCCAAATATCTAAATTTGCTTCAACATTACCATTAAGTTTAGTCTCATCATAGTATAAACGTACTGTCGTTTCAACAGCAGTAGTCGGGCTAATATCAAAGTAGCGGGGAACCGCATTTGTGATTTCACTACAGTTACTACTAAAGCCTTGTTCTGGAAAAACGTCTGCTTCTAATACTTGAACAGTAGTCGCTCCCAAATCCCCTGTTCCTGTGGGACACAATGTCGCCATACCGCCCAGAAAAGGAATAGGACAATTATTATAATCAACATTTTGAGTGTCACTGTTGGGATTAATGGGTAACAAGTCCAATGTTTTATATAAATTAACACGTCCATAACCATAATAGTCATTTCTATCAGCAGTATAAGTATAAGGTCCAATCTGATCAGTACCTTGACGCAAATAAGTGCGTATTTCTGCTGCTGTTAATGTGGGATTATAGGCAATCATCGCAGCAACAATGCCCGCTACTAAAGGCGTTGCAGAAGAAGTTCCCCCAAAAGTATCCACATAATCACTGCTATCATCATATCCCTCTGTACCTGTGCGATCTGTGGTAGTAATCGCACTGAATCCTCCATTACTGGGGGATACTACATCAATCTCTGAACCAAATTGGCTGTAAGCACTACGCATTTCCGTACCTGATATTCCACCATCAGTACTGGCACCAACTGCAATCGTATCTATGTTGGAAGCAGGATAAGCTACCTCATTTTGATGACCATATTGTCCAGGTGCATACTGATGATATAGAGTACCGTTTACATACAATTCCATGAGATCATAGGTTTGTTCAGAAGATACCCAAACCCAATACTCTAAGTTACCGTCACCGACGGTTTGAGTAATATTTAAATCGGTAAATTGATTATCTATGATAGTGCCCGCTTTAACAGAATTTCCAGAAGCTCCCCAAGCATGAGTACCATCACTAACGACCTGCCAGTTTGCATCACCAGAACTTGTAAAACCGTTGGGTATTGTAGCCACAGTATCCGTTTCAAAATCCGTTATTGCACCCCCTGGCCAAGTGATATTATCTAGCCACACTGTATCGTAACCTGATGCTACACTGTCATTTTTTAAAAATCTCCAAGTGAAATTATAAGTACCTGCTGGAAAACCATTTAAAGTGAATTTTCTCCATCCACTGGCATCATTCCCTGCTGCAAACAATACAGGTGCCCCCTTAGTGCCCCGACGTGCCCCTGCAATATGACCATTTACCACATCAGAGATAGCTGAATTTAATTCACTTTCACAAAAAACAGTGCCCCAACTATTACTGACAACATCAGCATATTTTCCAGCATAACGCATCGCATTCCCTATACTGGTACAAGTTCCGCCGACAAACTGGATAGGTAAAATAATAGAATCCATAGCACTGCCCGTAACCCCTTGGGCATTATTACCGATTGCACCCGCAACACCTGCACAAGCAGTCCCATGATTATCATCAACAGTGGCAGGACTGGGATCATTATCATTGTTTGTAAAATCCCAACCTTGGTAATCATCAATATAACCATTATTATCGTTATCAATACCGTCGTTTTCTTTCCCACCTCCTGTTTCGTCTGGATTTGCCCAAATCTTTAAATCTTCATGAGCAAGATCTACCCCATCATCAAAAATAGCAATCACAGTATTTGCACCTTTTGATAATTCCCAACCTTCAGGCGCATCTATATCAGCATCAATCAATCCCCCCATTTGTCCAGTATTATTAAGATGCCATTGATTTACAAATAAAGTATCATCAGGAGTATAATATTTTTTAGGGGTTATAAGGAAATTTGGCTCTGCCCATTCAATAGATGGTAAAGCAGCGACAGAACGTGTGAGCTCGAAAATCTGACCAATATCGGTAATATTTTCAGTGATTGCGAAATGATATTCTTGCTCTGTAAAATTGAGTTTAGATATCAAAGATAAGCCTTGTGATTCTAAAGCAGCCCGTGTTAATTCTAAATCAGCATTTTTCACAACACGTACAACCATTTCAGCTAAAATTCCCATATTGTCCCCAGTTTTAGAATGTACTAAAACTGGAGAAAGAAAGGCAATAGAAGGATCCATGCGTACTAAATCTGATAATGTTTGATCAGATTGAGCACTGATTATTTCAACTACAAGCCATTTCCCCAAGGAATCTCCTTTTACAATCTGAAGTTGATTACCCATCCGTTCTTGAATCATACGTGACAATATTGTTTTTGTTCGAACCTGCGTATCATGCATGATGATATAAGTATTTTCTCGTCTTTGAAAAGACACTCGTTTCCCCGTATTTAAAATATAATAATCACCTTCATCAACCACCTCTTGAGAAAATGGTGAGATATTTTTGGGAATAATCATATCTTGGAAAAGTGGGGTAGCAAAAGCCATGTTTACTAATAACGAACTTCCTATGCCCAGTATCAAATAATTCTTAGTTCTCATAAGATATAAACCTAATGACTAAAAAAATGATATAATAACATATTTTTGGATTGTTGGAGAATACGAATAAAATGTTAATCTTTTCTGATTTTTTAAAATGATATGTGGAATAATAAAACGTTTAAAATATTACTGTTACTGTGTACTGTGACTTATTTGGGAGTTATCTTTTTAATCTCTCTGTATATGCATGATAAAAATCAAACACTAGAATTGGCTAAACAACATGCTCAACAACAAACACTGTATGCAGCACAGAAAATAGATCAGGCTTTAAGTGAACTGTCTACTATCGCTCATAATATTGCATCTGATATTAGTATGGGCACCTTAAAAAGAAAACATATTTTAACACGTTTGCAAGAAACGGTGAAAACAACACCCAATTTATTTGGTATTGGGGTTGCTTTTGTTCCTTATGTCAATCATCCAGAAACACGAAAACATTCTCAGTATTATGTCACTCAAGAAAAAAAAGTAGGGGAATCTGAACAAGCATTAAAAGTTTTTACAGTACCTATTATTTATTTTGATACTAAAACACAAATAAAAACGATTTTAGGCGTAGTTTTTATTGATTATCTCTTAAGCAATATCAAGGATTTAATGGAATCTCTTGAAGTAGGAAGAACAGGATATGGTTTTATTCTATCAGAAAAAGGGGTTTTTATTGCGCATCCTATTGATGATTATGTGAAGGAATCACAAACAATTTTCCATTTAGCAGAATCTTACCATGATGATGCATTATGGAGTTTAGCAGAAAAAGCCATTGATGGAGAAAGTGGTGTTGTTGATTATCAAGATCAAATGACAGGACAATCTGCCTGGATATTTTATCAATTTATTCCATCAACACATTGGTCAATGGGCATTGTTTTTTTTAAGGATGTATTAGAAAGCAGCTCTTTACAAAGAAAATTGGTTAGGATATGTGTGCTCAGTGTCATTTTTCTAATATTACTATCCACACTCTTATTTAGGGTAGATAGAGGGACTAACGCGAGTCTGTGGAAAATGGTCACCACCGCCACGCTCATTTTAATGGCAGGCACCGCTTTTTTATGGTATATTACACAAACTGCCCCGTTTATTAAAGAACAGGGTTCTACCATGATTGTTGATAAAGTGGGTTTACAACAATTTATTGGTACTAAAGAAAAAACCTCTCAAAAAACATTTTATTACGTGCCTACAGGGATTTTCATTGAATCTATAGAATTTGTTGGCAATAATAATGTGCATTTATCAGGGTATATTTGGCAAAAATACACCACTGATATTCATAATGATTTATCGCGTGGTTTTATTTTACCAGAAGCGAAAGAAAGTAAAATTGTCAAAAGCTATCATTTAACTGAAAATTCAACCGAAATTATTGGATGGTACTTTCAGGCGACTGTTCCCCATCAATTTAATCATAAAAAATATCCTTTAGATAGAAGGCAACTCAATTTACGTATTTCACATAAGGATTTTAATAAAAATGTTATTCTGACGCCTGATTTAGAATCTTATGGCGTAACCAATCCAACCGCACGTCCCGGTGTTAAACGGGAATTAGTATTATCAGGTTGGCTCGTCTTAAAGAGTTTTTTTAATTATCAAAATCATTATGAAGATACCAATTTGGGAATGGATAATTATATTGGACATAGTAATTTTTCCCATCTTCATTTTACAATATTATTAAAAAGAGAATTTTTAGCACCTTTTATTAATAATATCTTGCCATTGGCAATCGCATGTTCATTATTGTTTGCATTGCAAATGTGGTTAGGAAAAACTACGACATTTTTGCGTACTTTAAGTGGGATATTTTTTGCACTATTATTAGCACATATAAGATTAAGAGGTGCTGTCACCACGCCTGATATTATATATATAGAGTGGTTTTACTTTGTCGTTTATGGCAGTATTATTGGTCTTATTCTGACGTATTTTCTCTATGAATATAAAATACCTATCGGGGCCTATCGTGAAGGGCTGATACTCAAATTACTTTTTTTACCCTTGATTGTGTTGAGTGCATTTATCATCACCATCGTTATCTTTTATATTTGATCATTCACAAGAGGAATCACTATGAATAATCACTTTGTAGCTTTGTTATTAGGTATCAATATATTTATATTGAATGTGGCAGCAGCACTTGAGGTAAATATTACTGCCGACATCGAATCTGTAACTGTCATGCATAATAGTAAAAAGGTAGAAATTAAGCGTCATCAAGATACAGAGCATCTCATTCAACGTCATTTTAGCAAAACATCGCGCCCCTGCCCTCCGTTTTGTATTAATCC